>SLBE01000044.1 GCA_007126465.1 Syntrophomonadaceae bacterium
CCGTTAACAATACCGATAAGGCGATGGATCCGGTCAGATACCAGGCTTTGTTTTAATGGGCGAATCAGGGGGATCCCCCCACCGACAGATGCTTCGTAAAAGATATTCAGATCTTTTTCCCTGGCCAGAGCCAGCAGCTCATCACCATGAGTGGCCATTAAATCTTTATTAGCAGTGACCACATATTTTCCATGTTCAAGGGCGCTGACAATGAAACTGCGGGCCGGTTCAATACCACCTATCAATTCGATTACAATATCTATTTCAGGTTCCTTTAAAATGTCTTCTGCTGATGAAGTTATTAACTCTTCAGGCAGCTGCAGGGCTCTCAATTTTGAAAGATCGCGGTCAGCAACCTTTTCCAGCACAAGAGTGACACCTATCTTTTCGCTGATTCTTTCAGCATTATTTCTGAACAAATCCAAAACCCCGCTACCAATGGTGCCGCAGCCTATTAAACCAACTTTTACAGCCTCTTTATCCATCGCCTTTACCACGCCTTCCCGCTTTATTCGTAGATCTTTTCATCTACCTGATCTGCTTCAACGGCATCGAATTCGATATCACGGCCCCTGATTCCTTCTTTGGCCATTTCTTTATAATATTCATGTTGAATAATCAGATCCATAATTTCGTTTGTACCGGTCCAAATCATAATCAAGCGGACATCGCGCAGCATTTTTTCGATCGGGTAGACATTTGAATAACCGATGCCTCCCATAACCTGCATCGCATTATTTACTACCTTCCAGGCATTTTCTGTTGCTACTTTTTTAGCCTCGGAAACCATCCGCCTTGATCTGCCGGGCGGGTCCCCCGCATCTACAGAGCGGGCAGCCAGGTATACTATACCCCTGGAAGTATCAAGCAGGGTGACATTATCTGCAACTTTAAAACTTACAGCCTGGAAATTTTTTATCTCTGTTCCAAAGGCCTTACGCCTGGTGCTGTAGCGTGCAGCTATTTCATTGGCAGCACGTCCCATGCCGATGGCGCCACCGGCACTGGTCATTCTCTCGGGAATCATCATTTGGTAAAAAATTGCCGAGCCTTTGTTTTCCTCACCTAAAAGGTTCTCCGCCGGCACCTTAACATTATTAAATACAAGGCGCCCCGTTCCACCTCCACGGGTTCCCATCAAACCGTAGAGATACTCTGCCTTTACTTCGGGGCAGCGATCGACCAGAAATGCACTGATTGATTCATGCGGTTTTCCTTCAGGATTGGTGCGGGCATAAACCATGAAATAGTCAGCTCCTTCCGAGCCGACAACAAAACGTTTTTGACCATTAAGAATATAGTGGTCTCCATCTTTAACAGCCGTGCAGGTTGCTCCGAAAAAGTCAGAACCGCCGCGCGGCTCTGTTAGCGCTTCTGCAGCCGTAAGGCGCCCCTCAATTGTTGGACGGAGATATTTTTCCTTAAGCATATCCGAGCCAAACTTGTCTATGGCTTCACCAACTATGCTGACCAGGGAATAGAGACATCCCAGTGATGTTCCCAGCACGCCCACTTCTTCAAGGGCGATGATTTCAGAAGTCCAGGGCATTCCACGTCCACCATGTTTTTCTGGAAACCGCAGGCCAAGTAAACCCCTTGCAGCAGCTTTTTCCAAAAATTCACGTGGATAACGAACTTTATCTTCATCCATGTCGCGCAGCAGTTGTTTGTCAATATCTTCTTTAACAAACGCGCGTACTTCCTCCTGCAGTTTCTTTTCTTCATTTGTCATTAAACAGTCGAGCATTTAAACCCCTCCAAAATTTTTTATACAGGCCTTACCATCTTGATGTAAGGATTTCCCTCATAATTAGTATCACAATCATCGAGATAGTGAAAAGCTTCCTTATAACAGTCAAGAATATCCCTTGCCATGTGGCCCCGGCCATCGGGAACCAGGTCACCAGCCAGGCCATGCATGAATGCTGCAGCCCTGGAAGCATCACTGTAAGCCATGCCCTGGGCTATAAATGAAGTAACCATTCCGGTTAACAAGTCTCCTGCACCGGCGGTAGCAAGAGCCTGGTTGCCGGTTGGGTTAATCCCTACCTGGCCACCTGGGGTGGCAATTACCGTATTTGAACCCTTAAGAATAATAATGCATTCCCACAGGCGGGCATTTTTTATTGCTACATCAAGACGGCTGCTCTGAATTTGACCGGCAGGCACTCCTGTTAACCGGCTCATTTCACCGGGGTGTGGAGTTATTACCGGGGTATGCCTTGCTGAGCGTAAAATGTTCATTTTTTGCCCCAGGGCGGCCAGTGCTCCTGCATCTAGAACGAGCGGGACCGGGCTTAACTGGATCAGTTTATTAATAAGTTCTGAGGTAACTTCACCCGTATCAAGACCGGGACCAACAGCGAGGGCGTCACATTCTTTAGCTTTTAAAAGAATTTCATCTGCTGCCTCAAGGCTGATAATCCCTTTTTGCTGTTCCGGCAGGGGAACAATAATTACTTCCATAGTTTTTGCCTCAACTTCAGGGCAGATACTTTCCGGCACAGCCAGGTATACAAGACCGGAACCACACTTTAAGGCTGATTCTGCGGTCATTACTGCCGCCCCGGTCATTCCCGGTGAACCGGCCACTATTAATGTACTCCCCACACTGCCCTTGTGGGCATCAGGTGGACGCACAGGCATTACTTCCCTGACAAAAGCAGGCGTAACCAGCTCAACCTTTTCCTCTTTCAATAAGCTATCAGGTATGTGGATATCTGCAACAAAAACTTTTCCGCTTAAGGCTGCCCCCGGATGCATGAACATACAGGGTTTTGGAGCGGCAAATGTTATAGTCCAGTCAGCTTTAACAGCTGTGCCCAGGATTGCACCACTGTCAGCATCTAAGCCGGATGGTATGTCAACTGCCAGCACCGGAACTTTACTGCCATTAATAATGTTAATTAGATCCGCTGTTAAACCGGTAACCTCGCGGTCCGCCCCGATACCGAGGAGAGCATCGATAATCAGGTCGGCATTATTAATTTCCTCCATCAAAGGTTCCAATCCTTTCTTTTCAGTCAGGTAATTCATTGCAAAACCACTTTTTTTAAGGTATTGTTCCTGGTTTGCAGCTTCGGCCTTATAACTACCGGGCTTTGCAGCACACCAGAGCGAAACCCTGAAGCCCGCTTTTTCCAGAAGCCGGGCTGCAACAAGCCCATCTCCTCCGTTATTGCCATACCCGGCTAAAATTACTATGCGATTATTATCTGACATTACTGAATTAACAAATTCGGCAATCCTCATGCCTGCAGTTTCCATCAGTACAGAACCCGGCAAACCATATTCTTCAATAGTTTTCCGATCCGCAGTTCTCATGGAATCCCGGCTTAATACTTTCATTATACTTAGCCCTCCTTGACTTTCTTTTTCATTTAGCAACTGGTTAATACTTCGATATAGAGGCAATTTACTCCTTCTTTACAGAATAATTGTAAAGCTGCTTTACATTATTGGCTTCTCTGTAACTGGTCACTTAAAAACCGAACATAAAAAATTGATTGATGTAATAAGCCATGTGTATTATAATGGGATGTGTTTGTTAAGTTAGGGACTTGATTTTTATTCATCCCGATGATAGTATTTTAGTGTTTTAATGCAAAGGAAGGGAGGGTTTGATTTGCCTAATATTCAATCAGCTGCAAAAAGAGCAAGGCAAAACATAAAGCGTGAAGAACGTAATAAACGGGTTAAGAGTATGCTTAAAAATTCAATTCGCCGGTTTGAAGATTCACTGGCCGAAGGGGATCTTGAAGATGCGCAGGTTAAACTGACTGCAGCAGTTCGCACTATTGATAAAGCAGCGGCAAAAGGGGTTTTACATAAAAACAACGCTGCCCGTAAGAAATCATACCTGCACAGAGCTTTTAACAAAAGCAAAGCTGTTTAAAGAACTCATTAAAATAAAAAGCCGACCCTGGTCACTTATTTAAAAGGACTGCAGGTCGGTTTATTATTTTAAGATTTTAAGCAGGGCACATTATTCTCAATCAGCAGTTCAGCCAACCATGCTCCGGCCTGGCCAACAACTGCCGGACACTTATCTTTTACCCCACCGGCTTCCTCATACTCATAATACTCATCATTGTCAAGGAAACGGTAAGCCCTGCCAAAAAGGTGGGTTTGAACCTGGCGGCAGGTGTAACCACCGTATTTTTCTTTAAATAAATCCCAGTAAGCCCTGACCAGCGGCCCAGGCCGCCTTAAAAGCCCGATATCAGAAAAGTCATCACGTGAACGACCGAAAAAATAACTGAGAATAAGAACGCCACCGCTAAAAGCACCACAGGGACCTTCAATGCTCGATGCTACCCCCCCGGAAAGTGATGTGGATGCTTTAAAAATTGCATTATTAACCGGAAAAAAATCCTGGATGGCGCCTACCACACACTGGGCACAACCATCATAACGCTGCTCGTATTCGTAGCCACGCTGGTAAACTTCCTGCATAATCTTTTGCTTGTCCACATTTTGCTTATTATCCATGAAATCACCCCTTTCACCTGCATTACTCATTTTGAAATCCTGCCGCCCACTCTTATATTATACACTATCCTGTGAAGTACTCTGAATATAATCAATCCTGCCCAGGGTTAGCTCCAGTGCCCGTTCAGGTTCAATACGCCCGGTTTTAATTTGCCGGTCTGCATCCTGCAGGGCAATTAAGACTTCTTCAAGAACATGACCACTATATAAAACAGCCTGCTCTCTTAATTTGCCGGCAACAAAAGGATGCACCTCAAGCGTTGAAGCAAACTCCTGTTGGGGCAAACCATCTTTCATTAAACTATGCGCCTGTAAAAGTAATCGGTAATGACGAACCAGCATAAAAAAAATGAGCAGCGGCTTTTCCCGTCTTCTAAATAACAGGTTAAGAATGTCTTGTGCAGAAATGATGTCACCTTCAGCCATGGCATCAGAAAGCTTGAAAACATCACCCTGGATATCGCCTGAGAAAAGGCTTTCAACAACATCAGCAGTTATCATTTCTTCATCCGGTCCAAGATAAGCAGCATACTTACTCAATTCATTAGAGAGGAAGTATAAATCACGGTTTCCGGAAAGAAGTATCTTTTCCAGGGCCTGCCTGTCAATATTCTTCCCGAGTCTCGAAACTTTATTCCTGATCCAGGAAGCAAGCGCCTCACCTTTCAGAGGGCTGCATTCCAATACTGTTCCGTACTTATCAAGCACTTTAAATATTTTTTTACGCCGATCCACACCCCGGGTTAAAAATATCAATATACTTTGTTGATCTCCTGCAGCTGCCTGCTCCAGATATTTTTCCAGCAGCTCCACATGGCTCTTATCACTGCTGCCCTGGGATGTTTCTTTGCCTTTATCGTCCTTTTCCTCATTTTTCTTAGGGGGCACAAGGTACGGAGGGTTGTCTACAATTAATAGCTTTCTACTGGAAAACAAGCCTTTTTCATCCAGCCTCTCTATCACCTGGCCCAGGCTCAAAGTATTACCATCATATTTTTCCCGCCCATACTCATTGTCCTCTGCGAGAAAGCCAGCTGCCAGGTGAATAGTAAGTTCTTCCTGTAAATATCTTTCTTCACCATAAAAAAGGTAAACCGGTGAAAAACTGCTTTCCTTGATTTTTTTAATAAATGATTTATAGGATAGCATGTTTTAACCTCTACTATTCAGTCTTCTTGACCACAACTGCCTGGATTCAGGTAGTAAAATCACAAGAACCGTATATATTTCCAGGCGCCCGACAACCATCATCACCGTAAGCAGGAGCTGCCCGGCCGGCGGTATAACGCCATAAGTCTCTGTTGGTCCCACCCCGGCAAGGCCTGGACCAACATTGCCAATCGTTGCTGCAACTGCAGAAAAAGCTGTCTCAAAATCAAGGCCCATCAGAGCAAGAGCCAGTGTAGCAAGGGCCGTAAGAGTCAGGTAGATAAAGCCAAACCCCATGATCGGACGTAACACTTCATCGCTGACGTTTTGATCGCCAAGCTTGACAGAGGTTCTTGCCGATGGATGAACCATTTGCCTTAATTCACGGAGCGAGTATTTAAACATCATCATCCAGCGAACCTGCTTCATAGAACCACCGGTTGATCCTCCGCAAGCACCGAAAAACATCATAAACAACAGGAAAATCCGCGAAAAACTGGGCCAGTGATCGAAATCTGCGGTTGCATAACCAGTGGTTGTGGTAATAGAAACAACCTGGAAAGCGCTATCGCGTATGACCTGCGAAATATTAGCCGAAGTTTGACCATAAGTATTAAATGATACCAGGATAATTCCAATAAGAAGAACTACAAGGAAAAAGCGAAGTTCGGGATTCTTAAAAACGTTAAAATCGCCGCGGATAAGCCGGAAATAGAGGGCGAAGTTAATCCCTGCAAAAAGCATGAATACAATAATAATAATTTCGGCAAAAGGGTTGTTAAAAGCAGCAATGCTGGCATTATAGGTAGAAAACCCACCGGTGGGCATGGTGGTAAAAGCATGGGCAATCGAATCATAAACTCCAAGACCGGAAATTATCAACAGGATCACCTGGGCCAGGGTCAGGGCAACATAAATCAGCCAGAGGCGCCGGGCAGTTTCAACAACCCGGGGAACAACCCTTTCTGCGATCGGCCCGGGCAATTCAGCTTTAAACATAGTCATACTGCGAAAACCGAACCTGGGCAAAACTGCCAGAAAAAGCACAATAATACCCATTCCACCTAACCACTGGGTCAGGCTGCGCCATAATAGTACTCCACGTGGTAAAACTTCTATATCTTCGATCAGGGTTGCCCCGGTTGTGGTAAAGCCGGAAAGGGATTCAAAAAAAGCCTGCAGGAA
Organism: Syntrophomonadaceae bacterium; assembly: GCA_007126465.1. Lineage (GTDB taxonomy): Bacteria > Bacillota > Dethiobacteria > DTU022 > DTU022 > T3SED10-7. The sequence continues at coordinate 6,826 of SLBE01000044.1, forward strand.
TGAACCATCAAACACCCCGTAAAAATGATAGGGAAGCGCACCAAATATGCCGGCAACGAACCAGGCCAAAGTAACCAGGGTGAAATTTTCAACAATACTTAATTCTTTACCCCTGGCGGGTAGAAAGATAAAGTATAATAAGCCCCCGGCTGCCAGGCAAAAAAGGATCGACTTTAAAAAAGCTGTTAGATCAACCCCCTGTTCTGAAAGAGACCACAGGGCAGGTAAAATCATGGTCACAGCAAGGAAAAGAAGCATAATACCAATGAGGAAAAAAATGCGGTTGTTTCGCACCGTTAAGCCTCCCAGGATTATAAAAACCAACAAGTTAATCTTCTTCGATATGTATTAGCTTATTACGCAGGTATTCCCTGTCTTCTTTACCGGATGCAGGTGCAAAATAGCGATCAAGTGTAGCGCTGACTTTCGGAACGGAGAATACAACAAGGTGATCTTCAGGCAGAAGCACTGTACTGCCATTAGGGATAATTACCTCTTCATCTCGGACAATTGAACCGATCAGCATTCCCCGTGGGAACTTGGCCTGGACAATCGTCTTGTTTGCCACCCTTGCAGATTGCGGCAGGATTATTTCAACAATCTCAGCCTTTTCATCCTGCAAAATTGATAAGGCAACGATATCTTCCTTGCGAGTAAACCTTAATATCTGGGATGCTGCCAGCAGGCGGGGATTGATTACACTGTCGATACCCAGGGCCCCGTAAACCGGCACATATTGCGGTTTCATTATTTCGCAGATTATTTTTTTAACTCCAAACTGGCGTGACAGGAGGGCAGCCACAATATTATTGCGATCATCACCGGTTGCGGCAATAACGGCATCGGCCCAGTCTGTGTCTTCTTCTTTAAGCATGGCAATTTCAGTGGCATCTCCCTGGACTACGAGAGTTTTGTTTAGATCCCGGCAGAGTTCTTCACAGCGTTCTTCATTCTTCTCAATTAACTTAACAGCAAAATTCTGCTTGCTTTTTTCAAGCAGGAGTGCCAGCTGGCGGCCAATCAGCCCCCCACCCATGATAGTCACATTGTGAACCATGGTTTTTTTATGGTGTAAAAGAGAGCTGATATCTTTCAACGTTCCGGTTCTTCCCAACAGGTAAATCTTATTACCCGGATTAACAACATCATTACCACCGGGAACTATAAATTTGCCATTGGGATCACTGATCCCAACAATTATAGCATCATGATGCAGGGGAAGCTTACTCAGGGGAACTCCTGTAATATCTGCTTCGGAACCGACTACAACACCCAGCATCATTACCCTGCCCCGGTTAAAATATTCAACTTCTGAAGCATCGGGGAAGTGAAGCATTTTTGATATCTCCATTGCGGCGACCCGTTCCGGGTTGATAACGATATCAATCCCCAGCTGCTTTGGTGTTAAAACCGATTCATCACCAGCATAACCGGAGTTTCTTATTCTACAAACGGTAATCGGCACCTCATACTGTTTAGCCAGCATACAGGCGATAATATTCACCTCATCAACCTGGGTAACAGCAATCATCATATCTGCATTTTTTATATTGGCCTTTTCAAGTACCGCAGCGTTGGCACCGTTATCTTCAATAACCATAACATCGAGCGCTTCTTTGAAACGCCTGGCCTTTACTTCATTTTTTTCTATCACAACAACATCCTGGGCTTTTTCTGAGAGGTTTCGGGCCAGCTCGTAACCAACTCCCCCCCCACCGACAATTATAATCTGCACTTTACCAACAACCTCGCTTTCAGAAAAAAAAGAGACAGCGGCTACGCTGCCTCATCAGGGAGAAAAATTGAAATACAAATTTATATCCTGACCGGCAGCCCGACAGTCTCTCCTGCTCAGAGGACCCAAGGCTTTGCGCCCCTGCCTTGCAGCAGGTTTGCCCTGAACGGTCTAATAAACTAATCATATTATATACCATCATTTGTTTGATGACAACACCATTTTTCATTTAAAA
>SLBE01000125.1 GCA_007126465.1 Syntrophomonadaceae bacterium
AGCTAAAATTTGCAAAATAAGTAAAAATAGATTAGAATTACTGGCAGGATCAGTTTTTATTATGTCGAAATACTATTTAATATTATGTTAATTATGCACAGTACAGGAAGGTCTGACTGAATGGTCGAAGCAAAAAATTTGTGCATGAGATATGAAAAGGGCGGTCGTTATGCCCTTGAAGATTTGAATTTTCATATCGACCGCGGGGAATTTGTGTTTTTTGTCGGATCCAGCGGTGCCGGCAAGTCAACTATTTTAAAACTTATCATCCGGGAAATTAAACCAACGAATGGGGTTTTAAAAATATTCGGCCGCGATGTAGGGCGCCTGCCCAGGCATCGGCTGCCCTATCTGCGCCGCAATATTGGCATGGTTTTTCAGGATTTCCGGTTGATGGAAGAACGAACAGCATTTGACAATGTAGCTTTTGCCATGGTTGTTACAGGTTCTTCCCGTCGCGATATCCGGAAAAGGGTTCCCCATGTTCTTGGCCTTGTCGGCCTGCATGACAAAGCCAGGACCAGGGTTTGTGACCTGTCCGGCGGCGAGCAGCAGAGAGTTGGCCTGGCCAGGGCTATAGCCAACCGACCGGCAATGATTATTGCTGACGAACCGACCGGAAATCTCGATCCGGGAACAACGCTGGATATCATGAACCTGCTGCGCAACATAAATTTGCGCGGAACAACGGTGCTGGTTGCCACCCATAACCGCGAGGTCGTGGATCGCTTTAAGAAGAGAGTGCTATACCTGGAAGATGGAAAATTAGTCGGTGATGAGCAAAAGGGGATTTACGCCCATGTTCATTAGCGGTTTTTTCTACATCATTGCTGAAACATTTAAAGGCCTGTATCGGAACCGATGGATGTGTATTACTTCAACCGGGGTTGTTATGGTTACGCTGCTGATGCTGGGGCTTTTTATGCTTGTCAACCTGAACATCAGCCATATTACGGAGACCGTTAAAGAGCAGGTTGAAATAGTAGTATACATAGATGAAAATGCAGATCAGGAAACCCTGGATGAACTGGGACAAAGACTGTCAAGGCACAGCGGTATTGCAGAAATAAGGTATGTTTCCAGTGAAGAACATATGGGCCGTTTACACCGCCAGCTCGGTGGAATGCTGGAAGGTTATGATAGCGGTCTTGATAACCCCCTTCTGGCATCTTATGAAATCAGGACGAACAGGCCGGAAGCGGTGGTTACAATGGCCGAGGAATTTGAGTCTTACCCGGGTGTTTCGAATGTGTTTTATGGCCAGGGTTACGTGGAGAGTCTTTTTGCTGTTACCGGGGTTATCCAGATGGTTGGCCTGGCTTTAATGGCCGGTTTGTCTGTTACAGCAGTTTTTTTAATTTCGCACACTATCAAATTGACGGTAATGATGCGCAAAAGAGAAATATCGATTATGAAGTACGTGGGAGCAACAAACTGGTTTATTCGCTGGCCCTACGTTTTGGAAGGGTTGCTAATGGGTTTTGTCGGGGCGGTGCTGCCCCTGGTTGGGCTGTATTATATTTATGAGTTTTCAGTCGAGTGGGTGGAGGTAAACAATCTTGTTTTCCTGAATCTGCTGCCGGTTCAGCAGGTTATTACGGAACTGGCCAAGTACCTGGTTCCCCTGGGAACAGGTCTTGGCATCCTGGGCAGCATATTTTCAATGGGACGCTTTCTCAGGGTATAGAGAGATAATAAGTGAGTATAGAGAGATAATAAGTTTTCAGGGAGGACAAAAAATGTTAATCAGGAGAAGTACCTGGGTCACAATTCTGCTCCTGTCTCTTTTCTTAACATTATTGTTTGCTGCTCCTGTTTCGGCTATTACAACTGAAGAAATTGAAGAAAGACAGCAGGAGCTGGAAGATGTTGAAAAGAGGAGACGGGATGAAAAGAGTGCGCTTGAACAGCGCTTAAACCGTGAAGCAGCCCTGAAAGAAGAGTTAAAGCAGCTTGAAAACAGGATTGATGAGCTGCGGATTGAGCAGCAAAGGCTGGCCGGTGAAATAAGCGATGTGGAAGCGGAAATTGAGCATGCCGAGGAAGAGCTGGCGGAAGCCGAGGAGCAGCTGCGTTACCAGGAAGATTTGCTTAAGCTGAGGCTGAGGGCTATCCAGCAGCATGGTGTTATTTCTTATATCGAAGTACTTTTTGATTCGCACAGCTTCCCCGATTTTTTAACCCGCCTTCATAATTTAAGCATAATTGCCTCCAATGATATCCGCTTGATAGAAGATATTCAAAAAGAAAGAGATTTAATTCAGTCCTGGAGAGACGAACTTAACCAGAAGAGGGATAACCTTGAAGGAATGCGCAGCCAGGTTGCGGCTAATGAGGCGGAACTGGCAAGGGCCGCAGATGACCGGGTTGCCATTCTTGATGATCTAGAGGGCGAGATAGCTCTCAATATGAAAGCCATTCAGGACCTGGAAGAAGAAGCGAAAGAACTCGATGTCCTCATCCAGCAGTTAATTGCCGAGGCTGCCAGCCAGTTTAGCGGGTTAGATGGAGATCTGATCTGGCCGATTGAGCCGCCAACCTGGATAAGTTCCGGTTATGGGTGGCGCAGAGATCCTTTCAGTGGCGCACAGGCCTGGCACGGGGGGGTTGATGTTGCACCCCATGGAGGAGCGGCTAATTATATTCTTGCCGCAGCCCCGGGTGAAGTTATTTTTTCCGGGTGGAACGGCGGCTATGGAAACTGCATCATGCTGGATCACGGTGATGGCACCGTAACCCTTTACGCTCATATGAGCAGCCTCCTGGTTCATAAAGGTGACGTAGTCAGCGGCGGTGAACGTATAGCCCGGGCCGGGACAACCGGTTACAGTACGGGTGTGCACCTTCACTTTGAAGTGAGGGAATTTAACAAACCTCCGGTCAGGCAGTACCCCAGCGGGGGTCCCGATCACCGCAATAATCCAATGAACTATTTTAACTGATACCGGTATGAATATATTGTAGCTGCAAAGCCTGCTGCAGGCTTCACTTCGTCGCCTAATTTTTTGCACTCGCTTTACGTTCGCTTCAGGCTTTGCTAAAACGGTATTTATATGCCTGCACTTTATGCTCGCTCCAGTTTTTATCAGCAGATAGTGGCAACAAATATATTTTTATCTATGCTATTTTAACAGTATCTGTGGAGTCGGCTATCCTGGGTATTATGCGGGATAGCCGAAATCTCTTTGTGCAGGGAATACAGGATAATTTTTTTGTGTTATTATATTTACCGGGAGTTGAAAACTATGGGAAACCTAAATAGAAAAAATATCTTCATTGTCCTTCTGGTATTCTTGCTTATAGTTGCCGGGACGAACCTTGCTACTTTTTACCTGGTCGGGGGAGCTGGTAGTGCTGAACCGGTCGAGGAAGTGCCGGCTACGGTTATCCGTTATGAACCGCAGCATAACAATGGCTCTGTACAGGAAAATAACTACGATACCAGGCTTATTAAAGATGCTATAGAGTCAATCCAGGAGAATTATTTCTACCCGGTTGAGTTTGGCGATTTGATAGAAGGAGCTGTCCGGGGTCTTGTCGACAGTATTGGCGACCCTCACGTTCAGTACCTTGACCCGGAAGAGCTAGACGAATTTTTAACTGATACCAGGGGATCGTATGCCGGTATTGGTGTGAGAATCATAGAAGTCGATGGAGATATTGTGGTGTTTGAAACATTTTCCGGCACCCCTGCAGACAGGAGCGGACTTGAGCCGGGCGATCGACTGCTGGAAGCTGACGGTCAGGAGTTGTCAGGACAGGGTATAAACCTTGCCGTTGAAATGCTGAGAGGTCCCAGCGATACTACGGTTGAAGTTTTGATTAAACGTCCGGGCTCTGATGAGCCTTTGAAGAAAACTGTTGGCAGGGCCGAAATCCAGGTCGAGACTGTCTTTAGTGAGATGCTTGATGATGGGCTGGGTTATATAAAAGTAAGCAGTTTTGATGGTAATACCGGGGCCGAGTTTGCCAGGCAGTTTGAGACCATTGAACAGGAAGGGCTTAGTACCGGCCTGATTTTAGATCTTCGCAACAACCCCGGCGGGCTTGTACAGCAGGCAGTGGAGGTCGGCCAAAAGATTATTCCCGAGGGAGAAATAGTCAGTCTTGTGGGACGAGACGATGAAGTGATTAACACATACTTCTCCAGTGCAGTAGAACGTCCTTACCCTATAGTGGTTTTGATCAACGAAGAATCTGCCAGTGCTTCTGAGCTGCTGGCCGGCGCAGTCCAGGACCGTGGTGTCGGGGTGCTGGTTGGAAAAACAACATACGGCAAGGCATCTGTTCAGCAGCTTGAATATATTGACGGTAACAGCGCCATCCTGATGACCGTAGCCAAATATTTTACCCCGGCGGGTTATGACATAGACAAACACGGAGTTGAACCGGATTTTGAGGTGGACATGCCTGAAATTTTACGTTATTACCGTTATTTCCATCCCGGCAGCCTTTCGGAGGGAGACTACGGTGATGATGTTGAAACATTACAGCTGATGCTTGAACAGCTCGGCCTGAGGGTTGAGGTAACCGGGTATTTCGATCGGCAAACTGCCCTGGCCCTGCGCAGTTTTCAGGACCGGGCCGGACTGGAACTAACCGGGGAATTTGATGATAAAACCTGGGTAGAGCTGCGCAGAGCGATTGAGGTTGCAGCCCGGGAAAATGACGAACAGCTAAATTATGCAAAAGAATTAATCAATAAACCGGGCCTGCTTAATGTTATTGGAGGAATTGACTGATCAATGCAGCCTTTTTTTGAAATAGGGCAGATTTTTATAACTACTTTCATGCTGGCCCTGGTCATGCCTATATTCTGGATTGTCCTGTTCCTGGTATTTATGCAGTACAGAAGGCTTGCGGCTACCGAAGAAAAGTTGTTTGGCCGTGTTATCAGTGGGGTCGGAAAACAAATATTTAGATCGGTGGTTCTCGGTGCTCTTGGCGGTTTTGCAGCCAGCGCTATTCTTATATTTTTAGGCCTGTCACTGGAGCAGATCGGCCTGTACTTTATCTGGCCGGTTGCTCTGCTGCTGCTGTTGTTTAATCCCCGCTACCTCTGTTTTTCCTACGCCGGGGGAATTGTTGCTCTTGCTGTACTTATCGGGCGTTATATCGTTTTGCCGCTGTTTCCCAACCTCGAACAAAATTTTATATTTGACTCTTTGCTCATGATTCACATACCGGCTCTGCTGGTATTAATAGGTCTTTTGCACCTGGTTGAAGCTCTGCTGATATATGTTGGCGGACACTGGGGCAGCAGCCCGATTTATTTGAAAAGATCCGGCGGGGAAGTTGTCGGGGCATTTACCCTGCAGAAATTCTGGCCGATACCCCTCGTAGCTCTGCTGGTAACAATTGTATCTCAGACAGAGATTGTCGGGGTAAGCATGCCGGACTGGTGGCCCATCCTCGAATCTAACCTTCAACCAGGAGAAAATCAAAGCTTGCAATATATGATCATTCCGATAGCTGCCGGCCTTGGTTATGCCGATATGGCCCTGTCATCGACGCCACGGGAGAGAACTGCTTTTTCTGCAAAATGGCTTGCAGCATACAGCATTATTTTACTGCTGGTTGCCGTTGGATCTGAGTTCATGTGGTGGCTTGTTTTACCCGGGGTGCTATTTGCTCCCATCGGTCACGAGCTTTTGATCCTTTATGGCAAGAAGCAGGAGGAAAGCAATTCTCCGCGGTACCGCATGCCTGAAGAGGGCGTTCCGATTATGAAAGTTTTACCTAATTCACCTGCCGCTGACGCAGGCCTGTTAGATGACGACTTAGTACTAAAGGTAAACGGTAACCCGGTTGATGATAGCCGCGAAATGGTTGAAAAAATTGAAGATAGCTATTTCATGGTTCTGCTGGATGGTTTGCGTGAACAAAAACCTTTTTCTGTCATACTCCGGAAAGCTGCCAGGGAAAATCAGGCACAGGATGAGACATTTCAGAGCAGGCTTAATGCCCAATCCTCTTATTCGCTGCTTCACCGCAGTGCAGACCTTGGGCTAATCCCGGTTCCAGCTATAGATTCTCCTGTTTACATGGAAGTTCGCCAGCCTGATCCCATGGGCCGCTTCAGGAAGCTGAAAGCAAAAATCACCGGTTTGATTAAAAGACAATAAATTTATAAGGCGGTGTGTCTATTGCTGGCAGCGGCATTGGCTGCTTTTCTTACTGTCTTTGTAGCCGAGTTTGGTGATAAATCACAGCTGGTCTGCCTGACCATGGCCTGTCGTTATCCACCGCTGCAGGTATTAGCAGGGGCTATGACTGCAATGGCCCTGGTGCTTGGTTTGGCTGCAGGAGTTGGCCACCTGATCGCCGATGTAATACCGCATACTCTTGTTGCGGTTATTGCCGGTTTATTTTTTATCGGGGTAGGCATTTTTACATGGCTGCGCGGTGAACAAAAACCGGCGGAGGGCAGCGGCAGGGACGGTTTCTTCCAAACCCTGGGCATGATCTTTCTGGCTGAGTTTGGCGATAAGACCCAGCTGGCGGTTTTGTTTTTGGCAGCCAGCTTTAATTACCCCCTGGCCGTTTTTGGTGGAGCAATGGCAGCTATGTTTATAAATCACGTTCTGGCTATATACCTGGGGAATCGTTTTATTGCCAGGTTAAAACCGCACTATATTAAGATTGGATCCACCATAATATTTATTGCTATCGGGCTGGCCCTGGTGATATTTGAAACAGGTTTTTTATTTTGATTATGATATAATTAGTAATGTTTCCGAATTAGCCACTGAGCGGGAGGTGCCATTATGACCGGTAAAGGTGGCTTCAAAGTAAAAGCAGATTTTAAGCCTTCCGGTGATCAGCCGGGAGCTATTAAGGCCCTGGTGGAGGGATTGCACCGGGGCTGCCCTTACCAGACCCTGCTTGGAGTAACAGGTTCGGGGAAAACATTCTCAATAGCCCATGTCATAGAGCAGGTTCAGCGGCCCACCCTGGTTATGGCTCCAAATAAGATCCTGGCTGCCCAGCTCTGCTCTGAATTTAAAGAGCTGTTTCCGGATAACGCGGTTGAGTACTTTATCAGCTATTACGACTACTATCAGCCGGAAGCGTATTTGCCCAGCAGTGATACATACATTGAGAAGGATTCTTCTATCAATGATGAAATTGATAAGCTGCGCCACTCAGCCACAAGCGCAGTTCTTGAGCGCAGGGACGTTATAGTTGTGGCCTCGGTTTCCTGCATATATGGCCTGGGGTCTCCCAAGGAATACATGGAACAGGTTTTCTCCCTGCGTCCGGGTATGCAGATTAGCAGAGATGAAATCATCAGCCGCCTGGTTGATATTCATTACCAGCGCAATGAGATTGATTTCCACCGCGGCACTTTTCGGGTCAGGGGTGATGTTCTTGAGATTATACCGGCCTCATTTTCTGAGGCTGCGATAAGAGTCGAGCTTTTTGGTGACGAGATAGACCGCCTGCGGGAAGTTGACCTGGTTAGCGGTAAAGTTACCGGCGACCGGGCTCACGCAGCCATTTTCCCGGCCACTCATTATGTTACCGCGCCAGATCAGCTGCAGAGGGCAATCTCTGATATTGAGGCTGAGCTGCAGGAACAGCTGGCTTTCTTTCGCAGCAAAGATAAATTGCTGGAAGCACAGCGCCTGGAACAACGCGTAAATTTTGACCTGGAAATGATGCAGGAAATCGGTTTTTGCAGCGGAATTGAAAATTATTCGCGCCACCTGGATGGACGTCCTGCGGGCAGTCGTCCGGCAACCCTGCTGGACTATTTCCCGGAAGATATGTTGATGGTCATTGATGAATCCCACATTACCATTCCCCAGATCAACGGTATGTATCGCGGGGACCTGTCACGCAAAAGCACCCTGGTTGAACATGGCTTCCGGCTGCCCTCTGCCCTTGATAACAGGCCCCTGCGTTTTGAGGAGTTTGAAGCTTTGCTCAAGCAGGCTATCCTGGTTTCAGCCACTCCGGGACCCTGGGAGCTGGAGCACAGCGATGCTGTTGTGGAGCAGATTATCCGCCCAACCGGGCTGGTCGATCCCGAGGTAGAGATCAGGCCTGCCGTAGGGCAGGTTGATGATCTCTACGGAGAAATCAGGCGCCGGGCTGAAAAAAGCCAGAGAGTCCTGGTTACAACAATGACCAAGCGCATGGCCGAAGACCTGACGGAATATTACCGCGACATGGGTCTGAAGGTGCGCTACATGCACTCTGATATCGATGCCCTGGAGAGAATGACAATCATCAGGGGTCTGCGTACCGGCGAATTTGATGTCCTGGTTGGCATTAACCTGCTGCGTGAAGGGCTTGATTTGCCTGAAGTAACCCTTGTAGCAATCCTTGATGCCGATAAAGAGGGTTTCCTGAGATCCGATCGTTCCCTGATTCAGACCATCGGCCGGACTGCACGTAATATTGAGGGCAGGGTAATTATGTATGCCGAGGCGGTCACTCCGTCAATGCAGCGGGCGATCGATGAAACCGAGCGCCGGCGCGAGAAACAGGTGGCCTTTAACCGGGAGCACAATATTACCCCGGCCACTATAGTAAAGCCGATTCGTGAATTGATCGGTGCCACCGTGGTTGCGGAGGAAGAAGAACGCTACTTCGAAGAAGATTTAAAGCAGCTCGATGCTAAAAAACGCCAGAAAATGATCAAGGAACTGCGCAAAGAAATGAAAGCAGCCTCGCGTGACCTTGCTTTCGAGCGGGCCGCCGAACTGCGCGACATGATCTTCGAGCT
>SLBE01000079.1 GCA_007126465.1 Syntrophomonadaceae bacterium
CCTGGTCGCTTTCCTGGTTGGCTATTTTTATTCGGCCGGCAATTTTCATTTATAGTAGCCTGGGATTTTAATGCTTATTAACCAGCAGTTCAAAGCGGGGCAGCTTTTTCCTGCTTTTATTTTTCAGGTTAACGAAGCTTTGGGCCTGTTTTTCAGCATCGGCCACCACCTGCAGGCGGCGGGCTCTGCTGCCCAACTTATGCAGGTAAATGCCAAAGCGTGCTGCTGCTTTTTCAGAAGCAAAACGAACACCCTCTGTATTAATAACTATCTGCCCGTATTGATAGGGCATCCTGCCACGCAGGGTTTTGCGCAGTTCCCTGAGGTGAAAGCCGCTTAGCATGCCACTCAGTTTAATATGTAAAACTCCTTTTTGCTCGGTCAATGACACCATTAACTGTTCGGAGGCTGCCTTTAACTGTTTTTTCTTCGCTTTCGGCATACTCAGGCATTTTTCCAGCAGTTTTACCGGCTGCCGATCATCCTGCTGCTGCCTTAAAAATTGCTCATAGCCCCTGTTTTTCCATTCGAAATGCCTGATTAAACCCCAGGCCAGAGCCCTGTAGAGAGCTGAGGACCAGCCGGTAAATTTGACATTCTTAAAAATATTTTTTAACGAATAGAATTCTTTCAGGGCTTTTACCGTTTCCCGCTGCAGCTCCTCGGGAGCCATTGAAAGAGGCTTTAAAACCGTATGATGTCCATCATAAAGCGACCAGTCATAACTCAATATCCGGCGTTCCTGCTCTAATTGATTAAAGAACGGTGTACCCGGCATGGGTGTTAGGATCATAAACTGGACAGTGTCAATACGGGCATCCACGGCAAACTCCGCTGTTTCTTTTATGGTCTTTTTCGTATCTGCATCACCACCCAAAACAAACATGCCGTGAATCCTGATTTTCCGCTCATGAAAGAGCTTGATCGCCTCCCTGATTTCTTCCACGGTCTGCTGCTTGTTGTACCCCTTGAGCGTTTCTGGATTAACTGACTCAAACCCAATATATACGATGGTACAGCCTGACCGGCACATCAGGTCGAGTAGCTCTTGATCAAAAGCTGCGTCGGCCCGAACCTGGGCACCCCAGCTCCTGATTTTTATATCTTCACGGTTAATCATTTCCCGCATCAGTTCTTTACTGTGTTCTTTGTTGGCTACAAAATTATCATCGCAGAAAAAGATATGCTCGTCTGGATACCGGGAAAGTTCTTTCAGCACACTTTCATTACAGCGAAAACGGTAACGGCGTCCAAACATCTGGGTAACACAGCAGAAGGTGCAATTATAGGGGCAGCCGCGTGAAGTCATTACGGGAATGCTGCGCAGTTTATCCGAACCCTCAAGCATGGTAATATCAGGGATTGGCAGGGTATCCATATTTACTTTTACGGGCATGCTATCATTATGAAAAGCAGTGCCATTTTTCCAGTAGGATACTCCCGGGATTTCAGCCGGCTCTTCTCCACTTTCAATAGCTTTAACCAGCGGCAAAAAGCTATCCTCTGCCTCGCCCTTAACAACATAATCTGCAAAAAGGATGGCTTCGTCGGGCAGAAATGTGGCATGAATGCCACCGATAACGACCGGGATTTTTTCAGCTCGCAGCAATCCTGCTATCTGGTAAGCTTCCCGGCAGGTAGCGGTTGTAGTTGAAATACCGACAAGGTCCGCTGTCAGTATTTCTTCCCAGGGCAGCGAATCGCCGGTTCCCAGGTAAAAGTTAACCCGGTAACCTTCTTCCTGCAGCTGGGTGCCGAGTATGGGCAGACCCAGGCGAGGCATACGGACATATTTATAAACATGGTCCTCCTTGGATTGCGGCTCAATTAAAACAATCTTTTCCATCATCAATCTCTCCTTTGTTTAAGCCTGCTGCCGGAATCATAAATAGGAAGTTGAACATTGGATAACGGAAGTTTTAGAACTGCAAAGAAGTGGTAACTAAAGGGATAGGTCAAAAAAGGCCTATCCCTTCAAATATTTCAGTTAATATTAAGTATACTGGTTAAGCCTATTTCAGAAAACGGATGCAGAGTGGGTAATGAAAATCTTCTCCTTCACTCACACGCACGGCAGCCATTATTACCACTACCAGCCAAAAAATACCCAGCGGTATCAACATAATAATGATCACCAGAGCCAGGGGTATTCCTATTAAAGTAACTGCAAGTAAAGTTGTTATAAAAGAAGCAGCGATAAAATAGATTGACATGCTGATTTGAAAGTTTAAAGATTCTTTGCCTTGTTTATCTACCCAGGCCGATTGATCTTTCTTAATCAGCCATACTATCAACGGCCCGATGATATTTCCAAAAGACGGAAGTATCAAGGCTGCTAAAGCTGAAAGATGCACTAGCATCCCAAATGTCTTTTCATCTTGTGTCAGTTGCATTTTACCACTCGCTTATCAGACTTCTTAATACTTGCGCAGAAGTCCTGGTAATAAAAACAGCTTATCGTGCTTTATAGATTAAACTTAGTTCCATATTGGCCAATAACAGGCAGTTCTTTAACATTGCCACCAAGCGCATTAACAAGCCCAATTACAAATAAAACGAGCAGGAAAAGGGAGCCAAGGATTCCGACAATCCAGCCAAGAATTGGTATTATTGATATAATCCCCAAAGCGAACCACGCAATTAAAAGGACGAGCCCCTGCTTAGCATGAAACTGGCAAAAAGGGCTATCCTTTTTTGCTAACAAGGGAACCAAAACCAAAAGCCCGAAATATGAGAGTGCAGCAATTACCTTATTATCCTGAATATCCTCTTGTGTGTACATACTGGTTTCTTCCATCATAAAAACTCCTTTCATTTCTTTAAGAGATTTAGAAGATTCTATATTGAAAATATAGTCTTTAATAGATCATAAGTCATTTGCTTTTATTTTTCAAGCATTATTATTGATTATTCGAATTTTTGTGGCTTACCCTCCAGAAATTCGCGCAGGGTCAACCCTGACTCTTTCCACTCCCTGGCTGCCTCGACACCGATATAACGAAAATGCCAGGGTTCATAGATATAACCAGTTATATGCTCCTTGTTTTGCGGGTAACTGAGAGCAAACCCATATTTATGGGCATTTTCGGCCAGCCATTTTCCCTGCGGAGTTTGACCAAACTCCGCTGTAAAGTCAACTGCCGTCCCCCCAAAGTCAACAGTTGTGCCTAGCTGGTGTTCTGACTGCCCGGCCCTGGCGCTGAAACGATTTGCTTCTTCCTCACCATGACGGCTGGCATAATCACTGAACAGCCCCTTCTGTGTGCTGTAACTGCGGTAGGCAGAGCGAATGCCGAGGGCAATCCCATCTTCCTCTGCCGCTTGAAATAGTTTCTCCAGGTTTTCTAAGGCCTCGCTGCGCAGGTACATTTCATATGACGGGTTCATATGGGAAGGAATCCGCCTGAGGTCGCCAGGGCTGTAGCTGCTTTTCAAAGTGGTTCCCTTGGTCACCAGGGCCAGGAGGTAATCACCATCGACAATTACTTTATAATCGCCTGTTTCATACTGTTGATCCGAGACCCCTTCTTCCCCATCATTTTGTTCAACGGGTTCAGGCTCCTTTTCATCTTCCTCATCATCAGCTTCGCAGGGTGAAGGCAGTTCGTCAAACTCTTCGGGCTCTTCTTCCTGTTCTTCAAAGGGATCGTCAATGACCTGTTCCTCAGGTTCTTCTGCCGGCAGCAGATCACAGCCTGCCGCTGCACTCACAAGGAAAATAAACATCACAATATATATTAAACCTTTATTCAAGTAAATACTAATCAGCATAACCTCCCGGCGCTTCTACAACTCCAGCGCCCGCTTATAAATATTGTCTGCACATATCCCCCGTTTTTCCAGGACTATATCTCCGGGGGCCGAGGCGCCAAAATCATCGAGCCCTATTACTGCTCCTTCTGGGCCGGCAATGTCTTCCCAACCCATGGGCAGGGCGGCTTCAACCACCAACCGCTTTTTCACCGCGGCAGGCAAAACTTCTTCCCGGTAACCTTCCTCCTGGGCCTGGAACAGTTCACGGCAAATCATGCTCACAACCCTGACTGAACGGCCTTCCTGTTGCAATTTCTTCTGGGCTTCAATAGCCGGAGCAACTTCTGAACCGCTGGCGATAATAATCAACTCCGGCTTTTCACCATCTTCACTGCTGATTACATAGCCACCTTTCAGGGCACCCTTGCCACTGTTGGGCAGCTGGGGAAGCTTCTGCCTGGAAAGAATCAGTGCTGAAGGACCGCAGCGGCGCTGAAGAATATGCAACCAGGCGGCAGCTGTTTCGACCCCGTCTGCCGGCCTTAAAACATGCAGGTGGGGGATGGAGCGCAGGTTGGAAATATGTTCAATCGGCTGGTGAGTTGGTCCGTCTTCTCCGACCGCAACGCTATCATGAGTATAAACATATGTCACCGGCAGCTGCATCATTGCCGCAAGCCTGACAGCAGGTTTCATGTAATCGAAGAAAACAAGAAAGGTTGAGCCAAAGGGTCGCAGGCCGCCGTGCAGGCAAAGCCCTGAAAGAGCAGCTCCCATGGCATGTTCCCTGACACCAAAGTGGATATTGCTGCCTGAGCGGTTATCAGCCTGGAAATCTGCAAATGCTTTTAGCCGGGTTTTGGTTGAGGCGTTAAGATCCGCGGAACCGCCAATCATATTAGGAAGATACTCAGCCAATACCTGCATAACCTGACCCGATGCTGCCCGGGTAGCCAGGGATTTATCTTCAAATTGCATAAGGCGTGGATCTTCCGCCAGTTTTTCTGGAATCTGACCGCTAAACCACCTGTCCCACTGTTCAGCCATTTCGGGGTACTCACGGCGATAATCCCTGAACAAAACATCCCACTCTTCTTTTTGAGCCATATTTTTTTCTCTTAGCCGGGCAAAATGCTTTTTTACCGGTTCGGGGATATAAAACTCTTTATCTTCAGGCCAGCCCAGCTGTTTTTTCGTCTTAATAACTTCCTCTTCACCAAGGGGCGCCCCATGTACATCGGCAGTCCCCTGCTTATTTGGAGAGCCGTAGCCGATTTTTGTTTTTACCATGATTAAAGTGGGTCGGTTCTCCTCTTCTTTCGCTTCCGCTACAGCTTCACTGACCAGCTCAATCCTGTTGCCCTCTTCAATTTTCATGACCTGCCAGCCGTAAGCTTCAAACCTTTTGCCCGTATCTTCGGTAAAGGCAATATCAGTTCTGCCATCTATAGTAATGTCATTATCATCGTATAAACAGATCAGCCTGCCCAGTTTCAAGTGTCCGGCCAGGGAGGCAGCTTCTGAAGTTATCCCTTCCATCATGCAGCCATCACCGGCATAGACATATGTGTAGTGGTCGACCACGGGATAGCCTTCCCGGTTAAATTCTGCCGCCAGCCGCTGTTCCGCGATAGCCATACCGACTGCATTGCCAAAGCCCTGGCCCAGGGGACCGGTAGTAGTTTCAATACCCGGGGCATGACGATACTCAGGATGCCCGGCGGTTTTGCTGCCCCACTGGCGAAAATTTTTAATCTCTTCCATTGAAAGGTCATAGCCAAAAAGATGGAGCAGGGAATAAAGCAGCATGGAACCATGTCCGGCTGATAATACGAACCTGTCGCGATTCGGCCAATCGGGGGTGGAAGGATCGTGCTTTAAAAACTTTGTCCAGAGAGCATAAGCCATCGCCGCTCCACCCATAGGCAAGCCCGGGTGACCTGAATTTGCTTTTTCTACGGCATCTACTGCCAGAAAACGGATAGTGTTAATAGACTGTTCTTCGATCGCACTCAACTTCAGACAACTCCTTATTCAATATTATCTTCTACATACATTACAATTTCAAGGGCCACAAAGTCGATCGGTTCAGCGCTGATACTGCTTTCCTCACCCCTGCCGAGGATAACACTAGTTACTTCAACAGCAAACCCTTCAACAATTTTCAGGTAATCAACCTCATACTCCTGAAGCCCCGCTGCTTCTTCTGCAGGCTCAGCATCTTCAGCATCTTCTGTCGGTTCAATATCTTCAATTCTTAGTTCAAAATTGAGTTCCCTGACAAAATCACTATCATCAAAAAAATCAACAGTGAAAGAAAGATGGACCCATTCCAGGGTAAAAACATTTGAATCCTCAACTACCCAGAACAGCTGACCTTCATAACTGTAATCCTCAGTAAATTCTGCCATGAAACCCGGGTCTGACATGATTATATCGGGGCCCGGGATAACTTCTCCGCTGGACAGGTCCAGGATAGCATGGCTCAGCCAGGGCCAGTAATAGGTTGGAGGCGTTCCTGGCACTTCGTCTGCCGGCTCTTCCGGATCCAACAGATCAGGCTCACCAGGCTCAACTTCTTCCACATCATCAGGATCAAGATCGTTTAACTCTTCTTCCACCATGTCACCTATCACATCTGTTTCAGGATCACATCCCGCTGCAGTGATTGACAGCACAGCTATAACAAATAATATAATAAAAGAAACCGGCACCTGCCTCTTAAAGATTAGCAATTTCATAACAGTTCATCTCCCAGAATCACTCAACACCTGATAGTGATTATCCGATATCTTTATCTTTTTTATTTTATAACCTTTAGCCGTTTTATGCAAAGATTTAACCTGCACCTTTTCACCTGCCACTTGCATTTTTTTTATTACCGGTTAATAAGGGAATAAAACCGGTAATAACAGCACGCTTACCACCAGGACAATCAGGGTCAGTGGCAAGCCGTTTTTAATGTAATCACTAAACCGATATCCACCGGGGCTCATGATCAAGACATTGATCGGGTGGGATACAGGGGTCATAAAGCTGGAGGCTACGGAATAGACTATCCCCATAATAAAGGGATAGGGTGAAATGCCCAGGTTAACAGCCGAGGCAATCGCAATGGGGGCCATAACCACTGCATTAACGGGACTGGGGATAAACTGGTTAAGGATAAGAGTCATAATCATTAACCCGGCTAAAATTGCCGTGGTACCAAGTGAGCCGACGGCGTCGATCACTATACCGGCGATCATAGATGCCGCACCGGTGCTCTGCATAGCCAACCCCAGGGGCAGCATGGCCGCTATCAGGAATACCGCCTTCCATTCTATGGCCCGGTAAGCTTCCTCAATTGTCAGGCAGCGAGTCATAATCATTAGCACTGCGCCTGCAATTGCAGCTATATAAATCGGCAGCAGGTTCAGCAGGGTTACAGCCAGGACGCCAAGCATAATCATTCCGGCCAGCGGCGCCTTTTTATACAAATATTTCTCCTGGTAATCAAGGGTCAAAACAACAAAATCTTTCTCCCTGCCCAGCATTTCAAAGCGCTCACCTCTCCCATAGCACAACAGGGCATCACCGAATTCAAGAGGCATATCATTAAGATTTGTCCTGTAGGCCCGATCTCCGCGCCAGATCGCCAGAACCGAAACCCCGTATTTTTCACGGAAATCTAACTGGCGAAGAGTTTTCCCGGTCAGGGTTGTATGCGGCGAGAGCATCACTTCAACCACTGAAAGTGTATCTGTTTCAAGCTGGCGCAAATCTATATCGGGATTGCGCTCAACCAGCAGCGATTGGTGACCTCTTAAAACATCTATATCGCCTGTGCGTCCTTCAACCACAAGCAGGTCATTTTCTTTCAGGGTGGTAGCAGGCTCCGGAATGAAAAGTTCTTCACCATTTCTGATAATATTAAGAACCGATATCCCGTAGCTTTTAGCCAATCCCATATCCCGGATTGAGGCGCCGGCAAGCGATGAACCTTCCGGTATCCGCACATAAAGCAGCCTTTCATCTAAATCGTAACCGGCCGCGTCACAGTCCTGCAAAAAGGTAACTTCTTCATGCTCACTTAATTTTTTCAGGGAATCAACAGGCCCCCTGAATAAGAGATGATCACCGGGTTCGAATACTATTTCGCCTAAATTGGTTCGTTTAACCTGTTCACCCCGCCTGTAAGCCAGCAGGGTCACCCCCAGCTTTTGCCTGGCATCCAGGTCCACCAGCGTTTTTTTCCTGAACATAGACTCTTCTCCGACCTTAAGTTCAACCAGGCCGATATGTTCAGAAGTGAGACAGGTTGGCTCCGGAGAATCATCAAGAAGCATCACCACAGGCTTACCGGAAATCTGATCTATAGCGTCAAGCTTGCCAAGAACCAGCAAGCTGTCACCGGCCTGCAGCTGCAGGTCCGGCCCGGGAATATGACGAACCCCTTCCTCACGGATTACACTTAAAACATTCAGGCCAAGCGCCCTGCCAAAACGGCTTTCATCAAGGCTTTTGCCGACCAGCGGGTTATTTTCCGGGATGGTAATCTTAGCAATGCGCTCTTTTAGTTCGTAGTGCTGCCTGAAATCTTTGTTGGGCTGAATAGTATCAACTGAAGGGCTCTTTCTTTCAGGAAGCAGGCGGCGTCCCAGGATAAGCATATAAAGTATAGCTATAATTAGAATAGAAACGCCTATGATTGTAAAATCAAATAAGCCAGGTGGTCTCACCCCGGCTTCACGTAAAAAATCGACAACCACCAGGTTTGATGAAGTTCCAATCAAAACAGTCATCCCACCGATGGTGGTACCGAAAACCATGGGCATTAGCAGCCTGGATGCCGGACGCCCGGTCCGCCGGGCAATATCCAGGGTGGCCGGTAAAAACATGGCGACAACCCCGACATTGATAACAAAAGCAGATATTGCCGCAGTACTGCCCA
>SLBE01000095.1 GCA_007126465.1 Syntrophomonadaceae bacterium
ATTTTTGAAATTGGCGGTACTGTTTCCCTTGGTGTCGGAGTAATTGTCCAGGAGAATTCACTGCTTGCTTTTATAGCCTTTATATGTTTCCTGATTGGCTTTGGCATGAAAGCTGGGATGTTTCCCCTGCACGTCTGGCTTCCTGATGCCCACCCGGTTGCTCCTTCTCCGGCCAGCGCCCTGCTGTCAGGAATTATGTTAAAAACAGGAGCTTATGGGCTGATCAGGGTGATTTTTCATGTATTTTCTCCGGAACTGATGAAAAGCGGCGGCTGGGACACGATTATGGGAGTTCTGGCTGTTATAACTATCTTGCTCGGCTCGGCAGTAGCTTTGACACAGTCTGATATCAAGCGCCGTCTTGCTTATTCAAGTATCAGTCAGCTCGGCTATGTCTTGCTTGGTTTGAGCATCCTTAACGAAAATGCAATAATTGGTGCCGTATTTCATATTTTCAGCCACGCTTTCATGAAGAGCGTTCTTTTCCTTGCGGCCGGGGCGATTATCTGGAATACGGGTAAGAGACAGATTGCTGATCTGCAAGGTATAGGCAGGCAGATGCCGATAACCCTGGGTTGCTTTTCAATTGCTGCTTTTGCGATGATCGGTATTCCTCCATTAAACGGCTTCTTAAGTAAATGGACCCTGGCGCTTGGCGCTCTCGATGCAAATATGGCTATTTATGTTTTTGTCCTGCTGGTCAGCAGTTTGCTTAATGCTTTATATTACCTGCCGATTATAATTCCTGGCTTTTTCGAGGTGCCCGGTGGTGGCAGTGCCGGTCATGGTCATGACCACGAGCACGACGAGCATCACGAGATTAAGTTTGATATAAAAGAAGCAGCCCCTCTTATGCTGGCAGTGATGATTGTCCTGGCCCTTTGTACATTTATATTCGGTTTAACTCCGAATAATGTTGCCTTTAACCTCTCACGCCTGACTGCAGAGTATCTCTTGATGGGGGGCTTTTAGTTGTTTCCTGCAGCGGCAGAATTAAATATTTTGACCGGACCCATTTTTTATTCAAGTCTTCCCTTATGGATCACCTTGCTCCCCATGCTGGGAGGAATTGGTATTTACCTGCTAAAAGATCACTGGGAAGTTCCCCGCAAGGTATGCTCACTTGCAGTTTCTCTACTGGTTCTAATGGGCGTAATAATACTTTTCCCCTACAGTCTGGAAGGTGTTGTTAGCTATGATCTGATTGATTTTATGCAGATGGGCCTTTTTTTTGAACTTGATCTTGTCGGTTGGATCTTTGCATTTCTAATAGCTTTTGTCTGGTTTTTGGCTACCCTTTTCTCCTTTGCATACATGGACCTGGAACATAAACGGCGCCGCTATTACAGCTTCCTGATATTTACCCTGGGAGCGACTATAGGTGTTGTTATGGCCGGAGACTTTTTTACCCTTTTTTTATTTTTTGAACTGATGACAATCAGTTCTTTTGTCCTGGTTATTCACGAGCAGGATCTTGAGTCCATGAAAGCAGGTGTGCTTTATCTTTACCTGGGCATTTTTGGTGGACTGGCCCTGCTTTTTGCCATAATGATGCTCTTTGGTGCTACCGGTTCGGTCGATATTGCACCCGCTTTTGAATTACTTGGAGGACAGCGAACCGCTATTTTTATATTTTTCCTGATCGGTTTTGGCATTAAGGCCGGGATTGTGCCACTGCATATCTGGCTGCCCCAGGCACACCCTGTTGCTCCTTCACCAGCCAGTGCCCTTTTATCGGGAATTATGATCAAAGCAGGTGCTTACGGTATTCTAAGGGTCTCCATAGTTTTATTCTCACCGACTGACGGTTTAACTCTTCCTGTCGGCAATTATATGTTTATACTGGGCAATGCAGTAATGTGGATCGGGATAGTGACTATGCTGGCAGGCGCTACCATGGCGCTGTTGCAGACTAATATGAAAAGAATTCTTGCTTACAGCAGTGTCAGTCAGATGGGTTATATTATAACAGGGGTGGGCTGTGCCGCTTTCCTGGGGCTGGAAGGCGGAATGGGTTATACCGGAGCCATTTATCATGTGATCAATCATGCCTTTTTTAAGGCCGGTCTTTTTATGATGGTCGGGACTATCTATATGTATACCCATGAACTTGAACTGCCTCGTCTTGGCGGGATGTTTAAAAAAATGCCGCTGGTTGGAATAACTTTCTTAGTTGCCGCTTTCGGTATTGCCGGCATTCCCGGGTTCAATGGTTTTCCCAGTAAAACACTGGTTCACGATGCCATGCTGATAGCTATTAAGGACTACGGTTTTATTAGTGTGGTGGTGGCTGAAAAGATTTTTGTTTTAACCAGCGCTCTGACAATCTGTTATTTCATCAAGCTTTTCAGGGGAGTTTTCCTGGGTCCAGTGCCAGAAAAAATAGACAAAGATTACAAACTGCCTTTTTCTGTTAATGCAGTCCTTTCCACCTTTGCTTTGATTATAATTGCCATAGGCCTTTTCCCCAACTGGATCCTTGAGCGCATTTTGGTTCCGGCTGCCGAAAGGCTTGGTTATGAAGGTTATGCCATGGATCATCTTTACCACTTTAATTTCTTTGAATGGATGCCTCTCGAAGCAATGTTGATTGTTATAGTTCTGGCCATAATAATTTATGTGCCTGCTGCATACCGGGGCTGGTTCGACTGGAAGCCTCCCTGGTGGCTTTCTGTTTATGCCATAGTTTACCGCCCTTTTACCCATCGGTTGCTTGATTTTACCTGTCGCGCAGGAGTCCTGGTTGATTCTTCTGTTGATAGTGCTTACGATCGTTCAGGCAAAGCTGCCAGGACCTGGTGTAACTATGTCGGTAATGTTGATTCAGGGCTGGACCGGTTTTATGAAAAATCAAGCAAGGCTGCCCGTAAGTTGGCTGATAAATCAACTGATATGGATTCAAAACTTGACCAGTTTTATGAAAAATCAGGAAAGGCTGCCCGCAAGATGGCAGACAGATCCACTGATATGGATTCAGCATTAAATAAAGCTTATGAAAATACCGGCAAGGCGGCTAAAAAATTGGCCGACCAGACCTCAGATGCTGAACGTAAATTGGACGGTGTCTATGACCAGGCCGGCAAAAAAGCCCGGGAACAGGTTGAAAAAAGGTTTTCAGAGAAGAAAGAGAAAAAAGGGCGTTTCGATCCTGCAAAATGGTCTACGAAAAATTTAAGCTTTGACACCCTGTTGCTGGTCCTGGTCCTGGGAATTGTTTTGCTGGTTATATTTTATTTCGGACGTTCATTGTAGTATGATAGTGGAGGCTTTTATTGACTGCTAATAGCTCTAGTAACAAACAAAGTGCAAGAAACCAAAAACCGCGTAAAGTTACCGTTGCCGGTCTGATTATTCCGCTTCTTATTGTCCTTGGGCTGGTTGGCTTTACCATTTACCAGGGTTTTAACGACCATGATTTACATCAAGGATACAAGATGATGATGGATACTTCGGTCGAACTGCGCTTTAGCCCTGGCTCCATACCTGTAGAGCAGCTTGAAGAAGAGGTGTTTGCCGAAATTGACAGGCTTGAAAAGCTCTTTAGCCGCAGTATTGAAGGTAGTGACGTTAGCAAGGTCAATGAAGCAGCGGGCTTAAACCATGTTATAGTTAGCCCGGAGGTCTTACATGTAACAGAGAAAGCTGTTAGTTACGCTGAACTTACAGAGGGCAGTTTTGACCCGACCATTGCACCCCTGGTTGATCTATGGGGGTTCTATGGGCAGGAATATCGCGTACCGAATCCGGAAGAACTCGAAAGGATAGTCCCTTTTGTCGACTATACGGCCCTGGAAATCGACAGGGATGATGAGACATTGTTTTTGACCCAAAGTCAAATGGGACTTGAACTTGGTGGTATTGCCAAAGGTTTCATTGTTGATCAGGCCATGGGAGTTCTTAAAAAAGCAGATGTCGAGCATGCATTTATTAATGCGGGTGGGGATATCGGTTTAATTGGTTCAAATCCTGATGGTGAACCCTGGAGAATAGGTATTACAAACCCGAGAAAAACAGATCAAATAATTGCGGTGCTTTCAATTATAGATTGTTCTGTGGTCACATCGGGCGACTACGAACGCTCTTTTGAAGAAGAGGGCGAAAAATATCACCACATTCTTGATCCGGAAACCGGAATGCCTGCTGACGAACTGGCCAGCGTTACGATTGTAGCCGATACAACCCTAATTGCCGACGTTCTCTCTACAGCAGTTTTTGTTTTAGGCCCACAGCAAGGACTACAGCTAATAGAAGATCTGGATGAGGCAGAAGGTGTATTGATTACTCCCGATTTGGAAGTATTGGTTAGCAGCGGCCTGAAAGATAAGGTTGAAATTGATGAGCAATAATATATAGCTAATCTTTGCTCAGCCAGTTGAAGAAAACTATGCTCGCTGATCGTTTAGGCTGGAACTGCAACGGCTTAGCTTCAGCCTTTCGCCTGGGTTGCCCTCGCGATGGGCTCATCCGGAGCCCTCGCTCGGTGGCCGACCTCCTGTCGACCAACCCGCTCCAGGACTTGCTTTGCCGGCAGTTCCATGCCTTCACTTTACGCTCGCGTCAGTTTTCTTAAACTGGCATGCTGATATAAAACTAAATAGACTAATGCTATGTTACAATTTAAAAAGTATCTTTAATCTTTATGATACAGATTGGTTTGAAGAAAGGAATAAATCGTGCAACCTACAACCTTAAAGATGCGTAACCGCTTAAACTACTTAACTTACCTTGCAGTCCTGATTACCTTTGCCGTTGTTATCCATACCGTTGAAGCGGCCCTGCCCCTGCCGATGCCGGTGCCTGGTGTCAGGCTGGGTCTGGCTAATGTAATCACCATTCTTGCCCTGGTTTTGTTTGGTTTACGCAGCGGACTATTAATTGCAGTTGTCCGTTCAATTCTTGGCAGCCTGTTCATCGGGGGACTTTTTGGTTTCGGTTTCTGGCTTAGTATTACAGCCGGTGTAACAAGCTGCCTGGTCATGGGCCTGGTGCTGGTTTTTCAAAAGCGAGGCCTGGTCAGCTTAGTTTCGGTCAGTGTTATCGGGGCGGCTGCACATAACTTGACTCAACTGGGGATGGCCAGCCTGATCATTGCCAATCCCGATCTTTTAAGGGGCTACTATCCCCTGCTATTGCTGCTATCCATACCGACCGGGCTTTTTACTGGTATTACAGCGCACTACCTGGAAGACGTTACCAGGAGGATGATTATTAAATCCGGTCCGGGGGCAGGACAATGAACTTGATCCTGGCATCAGCTTCACCTCGTCGTGCAGAACTATTACGCCAGGTTGGCATCTCCTATCAAATAATTAAACCTGAACTTGAGGAAAAGCCTGAAATGGGGAAGAAGCCCTGGGATATTGCCCTGACCCTGGCCGAGGATAAAGCGCGAGTTGTTGCGCAGAAGCTAGAACGGGGCGTTGTTCTGGCGGCAGATACCCTGGTTGTGTACCAGGGAGAGTTGATGGGCAAACCGGTTGATAAAGACGATGCCCGGCGTATGCTGCGTTTGCTGGGTGGCAGCAGGCATGAGGTTATAACCGGCCTGGTTTTAATTGATGCTGCTTCCGGGCTGATGGAGAAAGATTACTCAAAAACCACGGTCTGGATGAAAAATTTATCTGAAGTTGAAATTAATGATTATGTAGAAGGAGGTGAACCGCTGGATAAAGCTGGAGCATACGGTATCCAGGGAATTGCGGCCCTTTTCGTGGAAAGGATAGAGGGCTGTTATTTTAACGTGGTTGGTCTGCCTTTAAGTTTACTCTACGATATGATGCAGGAATTGCAGTTTGCGATGCAGCAAAAGTCGAAAGGATGAAGAATATGCAAGATGAAGCAATTATGATTAGAGATTTGCCACTTGAGGAGAGGCCGAGAGAGAAACTAAAAGCTTTGGGTGCCGGCGCGCTTTCCAATGCTGAATTGCTGGCGATTTTACTTCGTTCCGGCAGCAGAAGTGAATCAGCGGTGCAGATGGCAAGCAGGATCCTGGCCAGGGTAGGTAGCCTAAGGAACCTGCCTGACCTGTCATTGGAAGAGTTGCAGGAGAATAAAGGCATAGGGCCTGATAAAGCTGTTACAATTAAAGCTGCCCTGGAACTGGGCTCCCGGCTGGCTACCACGCCACGTCAGCTGGCGGAAAGTATAGTTACCCCGGGACAGGCAGCAGATCTTTTCATGGAAGAGCTTCGCTATAAAAAGAAAGAATATTTTAAGATTTTACTGTTAAATACCAAGAATCATATAATATCAAAAGAAGAAATTTCTGTTGGCAGTCTTAGCGCATCCATAGTCCATCCCCGGGAAATCTTTAATATCCCCTTGCGTAAAAGCGCTGCCTCTATTATCCTTTTTCATAATCATCCCAGTGGTGATCCCACACCGAGCCAGCAGGATCTGGAGGTAACCAGGCGCCTGGTCGATGCAGGAAATATTCTGGGGGTAACTGTGCGTGACCATATAGTTATCGGCGATGGCTGTTTCTTTAGTTTTCGCGAGAAGGGCCTTATCTAAGAGGCTCTTACCAGTACAGGAACTATATGGTATTATATTTATTAGTATATAGAAAAAATATTTGACCAAATCAAATAGTGACCCGGATAATGAATATCATGGAATATGGCTCAGTAGATACGAATTAATTTATAATATGGAGATTTCAATGCCAGTTGACGAATGTATATTAAATAAGATCCTGGGTAAAGTGCAGAAACCGGCCCGTTACCTTGGCAATGAATGGAATTCCTGCCATAAAGATCACGGGCAGGTGAAATTGAAAACTGCTTTTGCCTTTCCTGACCTCTACGAAGTAGGAATGTCCAATCAGGGTCTGAAAATTTTATATGACAGCGTTAACAGTAATCCTGAGCTACTTATGGAACGGGTTTTTGCTCCGGCTGCTGACATGGAAGATTTGCTGCGTGAGTACGATATGCCTCTTTTTGCCCTGGAGAGCCGGGAAGCGGTTGGCAATTTTGATCTTATCGGTTTTTCTTTGCAATACGAGCTTAGTTTCACCAACGTTATTAACATGCTTGATTTATCCGGAATACCTTTGTACAGTGATAAGCGTGATGAGCAGGATCCCCTGATTATCGGTGGAGGGCCCTGTGTTTATAATCCTGAGCCGCTGGCTCCATTTTTCGATTTTTTCGTGGTTGGCGAAGCCGAAGAAGTTTTACCGGATATACTTTCCGAAATTGCATCACTAAAAGCTAAGGGCATGAACAAAGGAGACCTACTGGTTGAACTCTCAACCCATGATGGTATTTATGTGCCTTCATTCTACCAGCCGGTATATGATAATGGTATTTTGCAGGGGTTAAAAAAACTTGAACCCCGGGCCCCGGATTCAATTAAAAAAAGATATGTTGAAGACCTGGATCGGGCTCCTTATCCAACAGCTCCGGTTATTTCTTATATTGAAACAATCCATGACCGTGCTGTAGTTGAACTGTTTCGCGGCTGTGCCCGGGGCTGCCGCTTTTGTCAGGCCGGTTATACTTTCAGGCCGGTCCGCAGGCGCAGCCAGGAGTCCGTTGTTAATACAGCAAGGCAGATCATCGATGCGACAGGTTATGATGAAATTGCTCTTTCTTCTCTTAGCAGCACTGACTATCCGGATTTGGAGCTGCTGATAAATCAATTTGACACTGTTTTCCCCAATGGCAGAGTTAAATGCAGTTTACCTTCACTTCGGCTTGATTCATATTCTGTTAAACTGGCAGATCAAATACATCATGGTCGCCGCAGCAGCCTTACTTTTGCCCCTGAAGCGGCAACGGAACGTTTGCGAAAAGTTATAAAGAAAAACATTTCAGAAGAGGATATTTTTAAAGCACTGGAAGATGCGGTTAAAGCGGGCTGGCAGGGTTTCAAGCTTTACTTCATGATCGGTTTGCCCACCGAAAAGGACGAAGATGTAGAGGCAATTCCTGAACTATGCCGCAGGATCAGGAAGTATTTTAAAAAACAGGAGGGTAGAAGTTTAAAAATTTCAGTTTCTGTTTCCACATTTGTACCGAAAGCGCATACCCCTTTTCAATGGGAGCCACAGTTGCCTGTTGATCAGGTGGTCAGGCGCCAGGAGATATTAAAGAAAGGCTTTAGCAATATGCCCGGTTTTGATTACAGCTGGCACGATGCGAAGACCAGCATGCTTGAGGCTGTATATGCACGCGGTGACCGCAGGCTCGCCCCGGTGCTGGAGAGGGCCTGGCAGCTGGGATGCCGCTTTGACGGATGGTCCGAGCACTTTTCTTTTGACAACTGGAAAAAAGCTTTTCATGATACAGGCATAGATCCTGAAACCTTTGCATATCAGCAGTTTAAATACGATCAACCCCTGCCGTGGGATCATATTAACTGCGGCGTTAAAAAAGAAATATTTGTTAGTGAACACCACAAGGCTATGCAAATTGATGCTGAGGAAGGAGGGGCAGATGGAACGTTTGAGCTTTAGCTTTGCCCGGAAGCCTGATCTGGCCTACATTTCACACCTTGATATGATGCGTCTTTTGCTGCGGGCTTTACGCAGAAGCGGGTTGCCCATTGCTTACAGCCAGGGCTACAATCCACACCCTCGTTTAACCCTGGCCCTGCCCCTGCCGCTTGGTGTTACTG
>SLBE01000046.1 GCA_007126465.1 Syntrophomonadaceae bacterium
AATGACCAGTATAATGAAAGCAGGATTGATAGCATCATTAAAAATACCTCCTGCTTAATATTAGTCCGGCCAGCCCGCCCAGAAGCAGGATCAAAATAGGGTGAGCCTGGGAAACAATAGCTATTACCAGCAGGATTGCACAGAGGATTATCGCACTCCAGCCCTGCAGTATTTCGCGCCCCATTTTAATGGCAGCAGCTGCAATCAGGGCAACAACAGCGGGTCTGAGTCCATAAAAAACAGCCTGGACATATTCATTGTGTCTTACTACGGGATATATAAAAGCGGCAATAATCAAAAGAATTATAACGGAAGGTGCAGTGACACCAAGAGCTCCGACAAGCCCACCTACGGTACCGCGCAGGCGAATTCCGATTTGAATAGCACTGTTTAGAGCCAGTTGCCCGGGCATACCCTGGGTGATAATTAAAATATCGGCAAAATCTCTCTGGGTTACCCATTTTTTGTTTTCCACTACTTCCTGCTGGATCACGGGAAGGATAGCGTATCCGCCACCAAAAGTAAAAGCGCCCACCTTGAAAAATGTGAGCAGAATTGACCAGAGTGATTCGGTTTTTGCATTAATTTCAGGCTGGGGTGCCAATGATTGGGCCTCGCTTTCAGCGAAGTGTGGTTTATTCTGTCTCGGAGTCTTTTAAATAATTAATCGGGCCTGCCGTGTCTTCTGAGTCTTCAAAAACCCTCATAACTGCCTGCAAAGAAACTACCAGGTTTTCCCTTTCAGTTTCGTCCAGGCGTTGTGCCAGGTTGTTAAAGCGGTGTGACCTTCTTTCAAAAACCAGGCGTGAGAGCTGTCTGCCGTAAGAGGTTAGGGCTACGCGGACAATACGGCGATCATTTTCATCACCGCGCCTTTTAACCAGGTTCAAATTAACCAGCCGGTTGACCAGGCGCGTGGCGGCACTTTCAGCCAGGTATATTTCCTGGCTCAGCTTGCCCATCGTCAGGTCATCGTGGAAATATAAAACCAGCAAAGCATTGATCTGGCTGGGTGTAATGCCCAGGCCGGTCAATTCACGGCTTTCTTCAGCGTTCAGGTAATGCATCAGCTTGGGGAATATTGCCTGGATTGCTGCGGTAAATTTTTCGGCATCGCGATATTCGCTACTCATGTTGCGGCTCCTTCTATTCAATTTGGTTTCCGTATGCCTGTAATATATAAATAGATTAGGCTATTTATATAAAGCTGTCAAGCTGGGGAGCAATTGTTTATGACTTAACGTTTTGTTATAATTTGATATATAAGGATTGAAAAAGAATTAAAGGCCGAAGCTCAGGCGGCCTGATTTATGTCGCCGTTCGAGCTTAACGGGCTGAAGGCAGGTGACTTTAATGCTTACAATGATTGGTTTAGCTCCCCATCCGCCCATTATTATTCCTGAAATCGGCAGGGACAGGCTTGATGAAGCCGAAAAAACTGTTAACGGGATGCAAGAATTAAGCAGGCAAATGAAGGAAGCCGCGCCTGAAGTTTTGCTGGTAATAACTCCACACGGAAGGATAGTAGCGGAAGGTCCGGCTATTCAAACTGGCGGGGAATTAAAGGGAAATTTTGGACAGTTTGGTTTTCCCGGTATTAATGTTTCACTGGAAACAGACAGAGAACTGGTTGACCTGATTGTAGAAGAGTCTGCAAAAGGCCAACTTCAGCCGCTGCTTCTTGCTGATAAAGATCCTCTCCTCCGCGGGGGAGGCAGCCTGGATCACGGTGCCATGGTTCCCCTATACTACCTGCAGCAGGCAGGCTTAAATATACCCGGAGTCCATATCACTTATAGCTTTCATCCCCTTGACCAGATTTATGATTTCGGTCGAGCCATTAAAGCAGCAGCAGAAAAGAGGGATAAGAGGGTTGCAGTTCTGGCCAGCGGAGATCTGTCTCACCGTCTTACACGGGGGGCTCCCGCAGGATATAATCCCCGTGGTGCCGAATTTGACCAGCAGCTGGTCGGATATATTCGTGATGGAGAGGTAGATAAAATATTGAACTTTGATCAGCAGCTCGCAGAAGAAGCCGGTGAATGCGGCCTGCGCTCCTTTGTAATGGCCCTTGGTATACTTGACGGGGAAAACTTTACTTCAGAGGTCATCTCTTATGAAGGACCTTTCGGTGTTGGCTATCTTGTTGCCACGCTTAAACCTTTAAAGTAGAAGAATTATATACTACTAAACCATACTCTTTTGCTTTGGCCTGCAGGCATTGATATGAAGAGGTGATTGAAGTGAATAGATCTGGAGACAATCTAAATCCTGCAATTTTAGCCAGGAGAGCACTTGAATTTTACCTGAAGGAAGGTTCCCTGCCGGAAATACCCGGCAGCCTTCCGGCTGAGTACTACAGCAGGGCAGGAGTATTTGTTTCTTTAAAGAAAGATGACCAATTGCGCGGCTGTATCGGAACGGTAGAGCCGGTCCGTGACAACCTTGCCGAAGAAATTGCGTTCAACGCTGTTAGCGCTGCAGTGCGGGATCCGCGCTTTACTCCGGTAGATATAGAAGAGCTTCCTTCACTTTCTGTGACTGTGGATGTTTTAGGCCCGATGGAGCGAATCAGCAGCGAAGATGAGCTTGATCCTCAACAGTATGGAGTGCTGGTGCGCAGT
This sequence comes from Syntrophomonadaceae bacterium, assembly GCA_007126465.1. Classification (GTDB taxonomy): domain Bacteria; phylum Bacillota; class Dethiobacteria; order DTU022; family DTU022; genus T3SED10-7. The sequence continues at coordinate 2,625 of SLBE01000046.1, forward strand.
GGTTCGCGCAGCGGGTTGCTGCTGCCGAATCTTGAAGGTGTTAATACAGTAAAAGAACAGCTTGATATCGCCCGACGTAAAGCTGGTATTATGCCCGGTCAAAAGGCGAATTTATACCGTTTTAAAGTCACCCGCTACGGGGAAGGCGATTAAGTTTAAAGATAAATAGGAGCTGGTTTAAGTGCATAAAGCCCTTTACTATGATAAGGAAAATAGCAAAATCCACTGCCGGCTCTGTCCCCGTAATTGCCTCTTGCAGGAAGGTCAGACCGGAACATGTGGAGTGCGCACTGTAGAGCAGGGCGAACTATACACTGCGAATTACGGAAAGCTGGCAGCGGCTAACTGGGATCCCGTTGAGAAAAAACCCCTTTATCATTTTCACCCCGGCCGGCCGATTTTATCCCTGGGGACGTTTGGCTGCAATTTTCTCTGTTCCTTTTGCCAGAACTGGTCATTGGCCCGTGGTAATCCTTCACAGGCGGTTGATACAGTTGAACCGGAAGATGTTCTGGCCATGCTGGATAAAGCCGGTGGCCCCGAAAAAGTGCTTGGTGTTGCCTATACTTATAATGAACCGGTAATCTGGTATGAGTTTGTTTTTGACACAGCCCGTCTTTTAAACGAAAAGGGGTACAGTAACGTTCTGGTTACCAATGGTTATATACAAAAGGAGCCGCTGCAGGATTTACTTCCCTATATCGATGCCATGAATATTGATGTCAAGGCATTCAGTGATCATTTTTATCGGGAATACTGCCGCGGCTCGAGGAAGCCTGTTATAGAAACAGTGGAAGCAGCAGTTAAAGAGTGCCATATTGAAATTACCTGTCTTCTCATACCGACCTTAAATGACAGAGAGGAAGAACAGGAAGCACTGGTATCCTGGCTGGGAAGTCTTAGCCCGGACATAGTTCTGCATTACTCACGCTACTTCCCGCAGTACAAAATGGATTTACCGGCCACTCCGGTTAAGGTAATGGAAGAAGCTAAAAAGAGAGCGGAGAAGCATTTGAACTATGTTTACCTCGGAAATGTTAATCTACCTGGTTCAGCTGACACTAATTGCCCGTACTGCGGCAATCTCCTGGTAAATCGAAGTGGTTACCAGGCTGAAATAACCGGCCTGACCGGTGATTCCAGGTGTAATAACTGTGGCGGTATTATAAGTATTATATTACCGCAACCTTTATGTTAACTTTGTAGAAGAGTTGCAGGTATTTGCTTCATAAAAATAGAATATAGTTTTAGGCTCTTAAAGAAAACTTCTTAGAAGCCGTAAACTTTAAAAAGAGGGTTCTGTAGAAAGTGGCAATATTGGAAAGAATCATTGCAGCAATTCTTCAGGTCGATGTCGAATGGCTTGATATCGTTGATATCGCTATTATATCCTACGTTATTTACCGCCTGATACTGCTTATCCGCGGAACCCGGGCCGAGCAGCTTGTTAAAGGGCTAATTGTGCTGTTACTGGCCACGGTAATAAGCGATCAGGTCGGGCTTGATACTCTTCATTGGACACTTCGCCAGACAATGACCGTTGGTTTAATTGCTATCCCCATTGTCCTGCAGCCTGAACTGCGCAGGGCCCTGGAGCATCTAGGCCGAGGGAAAATTTTTCAGTCAACCTATTTCAGCACGAGCAGCCAGGATTTTGATAATATGCTTGACGAGCTTACCAAGGCCATTTCCGTTTTGGTGAAAAAGCGGATAGGGGCCCTGATTGTAATGGAGCGCAGCACGGGTTTAAAGGAATTTGCCGATACAGGTATTGAGGTAAATGGTCAAGTAACTGCTGAGCTACTGGTAAATATTTTCTTCCCCCGCAGCCCCCTGCATGACGGTGCGGTGATTATCCAGGGGAATCAGATTGCTGCAGCCGGATGTTATCTGCCTATGACTGAAGACCCAAACCTGAGTAAGGAACTGGGTACCAGGCATCGTGCCGGAATCGGTATTACAGAGCACTCGGATGCCCTGGCTATTATTGTTTCTGAGGAAACCGGTATTATTTCGGTTGCCAATGATGGAGTTCTTTCCCGCTATCTTGATGAGAAAAAATTGCGCAACCTGCTTGTAGAAGAATGTTCACCCGAGCGCAGCGACGGGTTTAGCCTGTGGTCCTGGAGGAGTAATAAATAATTATGGAAAGTTTTTTCCGCAGTAATAAATTTGTAATGGCCGTAGCAATATTTATGGCAGTAATAATGTGGCTTTTTGTCACCGGTGACAAGATTGCCCGCACTACACCTCAGCGTGAAATTTGGCGGGATGTTCCCCTCCAGGTGGAAAACCTCAGCCAGGATTACGTGGTAATTGACATTATTGAGACAGTAGATGTTACCATTGAAGGGCTCTCCGATGACTTTGAAGGCCTCACCATGCAGGAAATTGAAGTTTATGTTGACCTGGCCGATAAAGGTTCCGGAAACCACCTGGTCAGGGTCCAGGGTAATGTGCCCAGTGGTTTAAGCATTGTTTTGATCGAACCAGAACAGGTCCGGGTAAGCCTGGAAGCCTATTATTCAGAGGATTTTGAAGTAGAAGTAAATATGATTGGAGAGCCCGCTGAAGGATGGGAAATTGATGAGTATGAAGTCATTCCGGAAGATGTTTTAATTGGTGCCCCGGAAAGCATTTTTGAACAGGTTGATCGGGTTGTTGCTTTAGTTGATGTAACCGGAATGAGATTAATAGAAAGCGTGGAGCTATCACCGGTGGTTTACGATATCGACGGTAACCGGGTCAATGACCTGGTGATGGATCCATCACTGGTGACGGTTAGGTTGGAGTTTTCACGAATCACAGAGCCTGAGCCTGAACCGGAAGAAAATGAAGAAATTACAGAAGGTAATAATTCAGAGGAATCTAACTAACTATAACCAGTGAAACAGGAGGTTTGTCTTTGGGAAAACTATTTGGAACTGACGGAATCAGAGGGGTGGCAAACCGTGATTTAACCCCTGAACTTTTTTTTAGGATTGGCAGAATTGCAGCCTGGATGCTGGGCCGGAAACATAAAAAACCGGTATTTGTTATAGGGCGTGACACCCGTCTTTCCGGTCCCATGCTTGAAGGGTCGCTTACCGCGGGAATAACCTCTGCAGGTGGGGAGGTAAAGCTGCTTGGGATAGTCTCAACTCCTGCCATTGCTTACCTGACTGCCAACCTGAATATTGCTGCGGGGATGGTAATATCCGCCTCACATAACCCCATTGAAGACAATGGCTTAAAAATATTTGACAGCAGGGGTTTCAAACTGCCCGATCAGATGGAATCAGAAATTGAAAACTATTACTTTCAGGGTCTTGATGAGCTGCCGCGGCCTGAAGGTCAGAAGGTGGGACAGGCCTACCCGGACGATGCAGCGTTGGAGCAGTATTTAAAACACTTAAAAGTAAATTCTGCCAGGTTAGACGGGATGAAACTGGTCATCGACTGTGCCCACGGTGCCGTATGTAGGGTGGCAGGGCGGCTGTTAAGTGAACTTGGCGCTGATGTTAAGATGCTCCACGATGAACCGGACGGCACTTTGATTAATGTAAACTGCGGGGCTACTGATACTGCCGATTTGCAGAGAGAAGTCGTTAAGCAGGGGGCGGTGGCAGGGCTTGCCTTTGATGGTGATGCCGATCGCCTGATTGCCGTGGATGAAAAAGGCAGTGAAGTTGACGGAGATGCAATCATGTCGATCTGTGCTGTCGATATGGCCCAAAAAGGTGAATTGAAAAAAGATACCCTTGTTGCCACAGTTATGAGTAACGGCGGGCTTGATATTCTTGCTGAAAAGCACGGCCTAAAAGTAGAGAGGACAGCAGTAGGCGACCGCTATGTTTTGGAAAAGCTCGTTTCAGGTGGCTATAACCTGGGCGGTGAACAATCCGGACACATTATTTTTTCCGATCACGCCACCACCGGTGACGGCTTACTTACTGCCCTGCAGCTTCTAAAAGTAATGAAGGAAGATGAAAAGCCCTTATCAGAGTTGGCAGCCCGCCTGGAACGTCTCCCTCAGGTCCTGGTCAATCAGAAAGTAGAAACCAGGGATGGATGGGCTGAAAAACCTCGAATAACAGGGGCAATCAGAAAAATAGAAGACGAGCTGGGCAAACATGGTCGGATTCTGGTGCGGCCTTCCGGAACTGAAGCTAAAATAAGAGTAATGATTGAAGCACCTCTCGATAAAGAGGCCCTGCTCGAGCATGCAGAATCCCTGGCAGAAATCATCAGGGAAGAGCAGAGCTGATTACTTAAACATCAAATGCGCAATTTATGTTGATATGTTACTCCTTGAGCCTGCTTAAGAAAACTGCGCAGTTATAATATATCTATGGTAGCAATGAATATTTGGCGATGTTATAATACTTGAGGTTGCAGTTATTATTTCAGTAAATTTATGCGGGGGTCTGAATATGTGCGGTATTGTTGGTTATACAGGCTTTAAAGAAGCAAATACAATTCTAATAGATGGCTTAAAAAAGCTCGAATACCGTGGTTATGACTCTGCCGGCATAGCCCTGCAGCTTGAAGGTAAATTAAAGATCACTAAAGCGGCAGGATCTGTTGCCGACCTCGAAAGTAAAATGGATGAAGGAGACAGCGAGGTTAAAGTCGGAATAGGCCACACCCGCTGGGCAACCCACGGCCGCCCGACTGACGAAAACGCTCACCCCCACTATAGCTGTTGCGAAAAATTTGCCGTTATTCACAACGGTATTATAGAAAATCATCAAGCCCTGCGTCAGTGGTTGAAAGAGGAGACAGGCCACGAATTCCGATCAGAAACCGATACCGAAGTCCTGGCTCACCTGGTGGAAGAATACTATAAAGATGATCTTCTCGAGGCAGTACGCAATGCGGTTGCCAGGGTGGAAGGCTCATATGCCATGGTAGTTATATCTTCCCATGAGCCTGAACGCCTGGTTTGTGCCCGCCAGGACAGCCCCCTGATTGTTGGGTTGGGTGAAGATGAAAACTTTGTTGCCTCTGACATTCCGGCGCTTTTAGCCCATACAAGAAAAACTAAAATTTTGGAAGATGGTGAGTTTGCATCAATAACCCCCGAACAGGTTGAGATTTTTGATGCGGAAGGCAAAAGCATTGATAAGGAAGTATTCGAAATTACCTGGGATATAGAATCAGCCGAAAAGGGCGGCTATGAACATTTTATGCTCAAGGAAATTATGGAGCAGCCTGCCGTGGCAAAAGAAACTATGCGCCAGCGTATTGACCCTGCCAACGGAAGAGTTAAGCTGGATGAGATCAACTTAACAGATGAAGAAATTCAGACGTTAGATAATATATATATTGTAGCCTGCGGCACTGCCTACCATGCCGGTCTTCTTGGTAAAGCCGTGCTGGAAGATCTTGCCGGCATACCGGTTGAAGTTGATGTCGCCTCGGAATTTCGCTACCGCAGGCCAATATTTAAAGAGAACCAGCTGGTTATAGTGATCAGCCAGTCCGGTGAAACTGCCGATACCCTGGCTGCCCTGCGGATGGCCCGGCAAAAAGGGGTAAAGGTTCTGGCCATTACCAATGTAGTAGGCAGCTCTGTATCCCGTGAAGCGGATGAAGTTCTTTACACCTGGGCTGGTCCGGAAATCGCTGTTGCCTCTACCAAGGCTTACCTGACGCAGCTTGTTGCTCTTTACCTGGTTGCTATTTATTTCGGGGAATTGAGGGGTTACCTGGCTTCCGAAAAAGCTGATGAGCTGGTCAAAGGCTTAAAAGAGCTGCCCGGGCAGCTGGAACAGGTTCTTTCTGAAGAAAGCCTGGCTAAGCTGCACAAATACTGCGAGCATCTTTCCAAGTGGGACAACGCTTTCTTTGTCGGGCGCAACCTGGACTACCCGGTAGCCAGGGAAGGAGCCCTTAAACTAAAAGAGATATCTTATATCCATGCCGAAGCTTATGCTGCAGGGGAACTTAAACACGGGCCGCTGGCCCTGATCGTAGATGGCGTGCCGGTAGTGGCATTGATAACACAAAAAGCTGTATACGACAAAACCCTGAGCAATATCCAGGAAGTTAATGCCCGTGGTGGCGCCGTATTTGCCATAACCATGGAAGGTAATGATGATGTTGCCGAGCAGGTTGAGTCGGTATTTTATCTGCCCCCGGTTAACGATGTCCTGGCTCCGGTCCTGGCAGCAGTGCCGACCCAGTTAATTGCTTACTATACCGCCCTGGCCCGCGGCAGTTCAGTTGATAAACCCCGTAACCTGGCTAAGAGTGTTACTGTGGAGTAGGTCATATATAGTATTTATATTAGAGCATACGGTATGTTTGTAACAATCAGACATGCCGTATTTGTATATGTATGCCATAAATAGTTAATTATACAAGTAAAAACTTTACTTTAAGAAGGAAAGCAAGTATGATAATATAAAATTAAGTGCATTAGGTGTACATATGTGCAGGTAAAGGTAGTCATTACCAGGTGGCGGGTGATTATATGCATACCCATAAAGTTGATACAGAGTTAGTTTGTTTCGTTTGTAATAAACTTACAATACACAATATTGAGTATGCTGATAATCGCATGAATAATATTACCTGCAGCACCTGTGGTGTAAAATATGAACTGGTTATCGAAGTTAGCATTTCTTATCATACTGAAAATATACTGAAACGCATTCTGACTAAACCTCACCGAATTTTAGATGAAACTCACACTGATTTAATTGAATTTATTTATTCTTTGCCACTAAGGGTAGTATCGAAGCCATATAGGCTGGTAAATGAAATTATTGTAGAACCAGGTCAATCTACTGATGAATCTAAGAAAAATGAAACAGATATTTTTTGCAGCTACTGTTCAGAGCCCACCTCGCATAGTATTTATTATTTTGACAATAGAATGCAATATTCGGTTTGCTCTCAATGTGGCTTGAAAATAGAGTTTCTTTGTCTGGTAGTTAAGTACAAGAACTATCCTGAAGAATTAATGCACCGAATTGTAACTAAACCTGAACGGATTTTGAAAGAGTTACACAGCCAGCGTTCCAGCTTGTTATACTCCATTCCGATAAGGGTTGTTACTAAGCCTTATCGCCTCCTCAGGGAATTTGTTGCCAGGATGAAAAATACAACCTCAAACAAAAGCAATTTCTAATTAAGCTAACACAAACTTTTCCCCTATTTTCTAATAAGGTAACTAAAACAGGGATCTGTAAAGCATGATCGCTGCTTTAGAATGTGCAGAAAATGGGGCAATTGGATAATTGAGACATTAAAAGACAGTTTTTTTGTATTGACAAAACAGGCAAGAGTAATTATACTGAAAATGAACTAATGATTGACATGTGAACAGATGTGCAATATCAGATTATTTAGGTTTCTTCCATTCGTTGAACTTTAATAGTGTCATAACAGCTTAGCATGTGAGGGTTAAGATAAAGCTTTTAACTTTAACAAATTGAGGTGACTTCTTGTTATGATGTTAGCTGATTTGAGGCAGGCAGTAATAGAAACTGCCCGTAAGATGAAAGAATACGGGTTAGTTGAGCTGGCTGGGGGAACTGTTTGTGCTGTTGATAAAGAAACCTCACTGGTTGCAATTACTCCAAGTGGATTGGAGTATGACAATATGCAGCCGGAAGATGTTTGTCTGGTAGATTATGATTTAAGGTTAGTGGATGGCAGGCTAAAGCCTTCAATTGCTTCAGATATGTTTACAGAAATAATTAAAGCCCGCCCTGATGTCGGCGCAGTAATACATACTCACTCAAGTTATGCAACTGCATTCGCCTCGTTAAATCGAGAAATCCCTGTTATTACCACTACGCAAGCTAACCTGGTTGGAGGAACAGTACCTGTAGTAAGGCCGCTCCACCCAGGACCACATACAAAAGAATACTTAGCGAATATTGTAAAAACTCTCGGAAACGGTAAAGCTGTTAATCTAATGTGTCATGGCCCTATAGTCGTAGGTGATGATCTGGATGACTGTTTAGCTGTTGCTGTAACCATAGAAAGCACAGCAGCGATAGCAATTAGGGCTGCAGCTCTTGGCAATCCAGTCTGTTTGAACCAGGATGATACAAAGCTTGCCTATGACTATTGCCGTAGAGCTGTAGGGCAAAAAAAACATAATGAAAGGGGGGAATAATGTGGACCAAAAGTTAATTCTTGTTGTTTGCGGGGCAGGTATTAATACCTCCACTATGGCAGGGGAATTCATATCGGACGAAATCAGTAAGCGCAAACTTAAAAACGTTAAGGTAAAAACTGTACTTGTTAATGATTTGCCTCGCTATAAAGGTCAAAAGGATATGGCAATTGTTTATATGACTAAGGTTGACACTGATATGGGTGTTCCATCTTTCCAGGGTATGAACTTTCTGATTGGCACGCGTGATACAAAGCTTGAGCTGTTCGATAAAATCCTTGAATCTTTGGATGTTGAGCAGCAGGGTTAAAAAAGAAGCAGTTAAAAAAATGTTTAGGAGGTTTTATCGATGAGTGGAATTTATTCTACAATTGTTGCTGGAGTTGATTGGTTTGTAGCCCTTGGTCCTTCCGTAATGATTGCAATTGTTCTCACAGTTCTTGGTACTGCTTTTGGGGCAGGTTTTTCAAAAAGCCTTCGTGGTGGGATTATTACCGGAGTTGGGTTAGCCGGTCTATTCCTGGTGGTTGACTTAATTGTTGCTGCCCTCTTACCAGCTATTAACGCGATGGCTGAAAACTTTAACCTGCAGTTAAGGCTGGTTGATGTGGGCTGGGCTGATGCAGGGATTGCCTGGGGGTGGCCCGGGGTCGCCGGTGTTATGCTGGGCATCATTGCTGTAAATATCATAATGGTCCTACTTAAATTAACAAAAACACTGTGGACAGATGTTTGGAGTTACTGGCATGGCCAGGTTTGCGGGGCATTTGTTTGGGTTGTAACCGGAAGCGTTACACTTGGCATTATCGCTGCAATAATTTACCTGGTTATCGGTAGCCTGTTTTCAGATATTACAGCAAAGCGCTACCAGGAGTATAATGATATGCCAGGGATTGGAGTGCCCTGCGGCCCTACTGTGCTGGCCAGTGTTTTTGCCATCCCGGTTAGCGCAGCCCTCAATAAAATTCCTGGAATTAACAAGTTAAACGCTTCACCTGAATCAATCAAGGAAAGGTTCGGGGTTTTCGGGGAAGTATCAGTTATGGGTGCAATAATTGGCCTTATTATTGGATTACTTGCAGGCTATGGTGTCGCCGGTGCTTTGGTCCTGTCTATGCAGGTTGCTGCTATCATGCTTATTTTGCCCCGGATGGTCTCAATTATTGCGGAAGGTTTAATACCGATCACTATGAAAGTTGCCGAATTCGTGCGTGAACGTTTTAAAGATCGCGAACTGCATGTTGGGGTTGACTGTGCTGTGTTGTTGGGGCATTCTTCGGTGATGGCTTCAGCTTTAATTCTTTTCCCCCTATCTATTCTGCTGGCTGCAGCACTACCCGGTAATGGAATGCTGCCCATAGCAAGTCTTGCGCTTATTCCATTTCTGGCTGGAGCGGTTGTACCTTTTACCAGGGGAAATGTTATTCACACCGTGATTATTGTCCTGCTGCTTCTTATTCCTTACCTGTATGCAGCTACTAACATGTCTCCTGTTCACACTGAAACCTATGCTCAACTTGGAATGTTTACTGAGGAAATTGAAGGTGGAGCGAGGTTTGCCAGCTGGGACATGGGTGGAGATCCAATTAGCTGGATAATTAACCAGATCTTCAGGCTTTTTAGCTAAAAGGTAATGTAATATGAGTGTATTCTTCCAGGGTTCAACCTGGAAGAATACACCTTGAATAAGGTTGGTGAAGGATAAGGTGAAATATTTTAACGAAGACTTAATTATGACAGGCCTTCCAGCTGAAAGCAGTGATGAAGTGATCAACAGCTTAGTAGGCAAAATGGCAGACAAAGGGTATGTTACCCCTGATTATGCTTTGGAAGTAACCGAAAGGGAAAAAAAACACCCAACCGGCCTTCCAACCCAGGAGGTTAAAGTAGCAATTCCACATGCCGGTGCAGATAACGTTATAAAGCCTGGTGTTGCTTTAGCCGTCCTAAAAAAACCGGTAGTATTTTGCAACATGGAAAACCCTGACCAGGATTTGGATGTCAGTATTGTATTTTTACTGGCCAATAAAGATAGCGGGGATCAATTGAAAGATTTGCAGTCGCTGACAGGTCTTTTTGCTGATCCATCAATTCTTCAGCGTGTTGTTAAATCCGGCAGTGCAAAAGAAATTGCCGAATTACTTAACCAAAGATTATCTAACTAGGTAAAGGATGTGGAGAAGTGTTAACCCCAAGAGAAAGAGTTTTAACAGCTCTTAAACACGAGGAACCTGATCGGGTTCCACTCGGGCTAGGGGCAAGTGGAGCCAGTGTTACAGATGATGTATACTTTAAATTGAAAGATTACTTTGGTATCGAGGGCGATGTTGAACCATTTCGTTCCGGCCATGGAGATAACATATATGACCCAAGGGTTTTTGATTGTTTAGGGGTGGACTTCAGGCATGTTTTTTTAAGATCTTCTTTAGACTTTAAGCCTCCTGTAAACGAGGATGGAAGCCTTGTTAATGAATGGGGCGTTGCTGTAAAAAAATATGGCCGTTTCTATGAGTGGGTTAGTCACCCTCTAGCAGAAGCAGATTTATCTGATCTTGATAATTACAAGTGGCCTAAGCCATATACGGGGCAACGTCAACGTGGCTTGCAGGATACTGTTCAGGAATACTATCAAAAGAGCGATTTTGCTATAGCTTCTAGGTCACCATCTCGAGGTTTTTTTGACCTGGGTATCCAGTTAAGGGGATTTGAGCGCTTTATGACCGATATGGTTCTTGACAAAAAATTCACTCATAAATTTATGGGTAAATTACTGGAAACTATTATCGGGTTTTATGATGTGCTCTTAGAACAAGCCGGCCCATATATACATATTGTTGAAACCCAGGATGATTACGGGCATCAAAACTCGCTGTTTTTCTCGCCGGCATTATTCCGTGAAATGATTAAGCCATACCGGGCAGAACTAAATGCTTTTATAAAGAAAAAAGCACCGCAAGCTTCAATTTTTATTCACACATGTGGCGCTGTTAGTGAGCTAATCGAGGATTTAATTGATTGTGGTGTTGATGTTGTTAATCCTGTGCAGCCATTGGCTAAAGGTATGGAAACGAAAAAACTAAAAGAAAGATTTGGCGGAAAAATTGTGTTTCATGGTGGGATTGATTTACAGAAAGCCCTGGCCGGATCAAAAGAAGATGTTGAGATAGAAGTTAAAACCAGGCTTCGAGACCTGGCACCCGGCGGAGGTTATATTCTTTCCCCTGCCAATGTTGTTCAAGATGACGTGCCAGTTGAGAATATAGTCCTGTTGTTTGACCTGGCCAGGAAGTATGGTCAATACCCTATAGATATACCTGAATAAGGGGTGTAATTATGAAAAGGGTAACTGTGGCCGGAGGTTCATGCGGCTGCTCCAGCCTGCGGCGTGCATCAGAAAAAATTGATCAATATTGTCGGTATAAAGGTATTGAAGTCAAAGTTTCTGTGCATAACTTATGGCAGTCTGTACACTTAGATCCCAGGGCGGACCTGGTCATACAAATGGTTCCGTTCTTTGAAGGGTTAAGTTGCCCTGTCTTAGATGGCCGTCCCTTTATTAAAGGCGACGGCGAAGACAACCTGTTACATGAGGTTGCTAAGTTGCTGGCATGAAATACCTTGCAAGTTTAAATTAGTAACCGAACTGCGTGCCAGTTGAGAATATAGTCCTGTTGTTTGATTTGGCCAGGAAGTATGGTCAATACCCTATAGATATACCTGAATAAGGGGTGTAATTATGAAAAGGGTAATTGTAGCCGGAGGTTCATGCGGTTCCAGCATGCAGCGTGCATCAGAAAGAATTGATCAATATTGTCAATATAAAGGTATTGAAGTCAAAGTTTCTGTGCATAACTTATGGCATTCTGTGCACTTAGATTCCAGGGCGGATCTGGTCATACAAATGTTTCCGTTCTTTGAAGAGTTAAACTGCCCCGTTTTAGATGGTCGCCCCTTTATTAAAGGCGACGGCGAAGAAGATCTGTTGCATGAAGTTGCTGAATTGCTGGCATAAAGTACCTATGATTTGCTTTAACAAACGATGTAATTATATGTGAGGTGTTTAGAAATGAAACTACTGTCTGAAATTGGCGATAAAATGATAGAAGGTAATGTTGAAGAGCTGATAGACCTGATTAATAAAGCAGAAGCTGAAGGAATTGATCAAAAGACGATTATTAATGATGGTTTAATTGCTGCCATGCTAAGCCTTGGTGAAAAATTCAAACTCAATGAAGTGTTTATACCTGATGTACTGGTTGCAGCGGCAGCAATGAAAGAAGCGATTAATCATTTAGGTTTCGATAATATTTCTGATACAGGTTCACCAAAAGGAGTAATTGTAATTGGAACGGTTCGGCATGACATGCATGATATTGGGAAAAACCTGGTTGCTTTACTTATGAACAGCAATGGTTTTCATGTTCATGATCTCGGTGTAGACGTGTCACCGGACAAATTCGTGGAAGCGGTAAAAGATTACAGTCCTGATATCCTGGCCCTCTCTGCTCTTTTAACAACAACACTGCCTGAAATGAGTGAGGTAATAAAAGCTTTGGGTAATGCAGGAGTTAGAAAATCTACACGGGTTTTGGTTGGCGGTGCGCCGGTAACTGAAGAATATGCCGATTCGATCGGTGCAGATGGTTATGCGCCTGATGCAACCTCTGCAGTAACTAAATCTTTAGAGATGATTGATAGCTAATACTGCTGCAATGAAGTGTTATCTCAATGGTTGCTGGTCAGAAAGGATTGTGAACAAACATGGTTACAAGAAAGCATAACCAGAGATTGTTATCGAAAATTGCTCACATGTATTATGAGCAAGGCTTAAGCCAGCAAATGATTGCAGAAAAATTGAGGACATCAAGGCCAACTATAAGCAGAATGCTAGATCAAGCTCGTAAAATGGGCATAGTTAAAATATCTATCCAATCATTTAATGATCGAATAGCTAGTCTTGAAAGTGAATTAGAAAGCAAATTTTCTCTTAACGAAGTAGCTGTTATTGCAAATGATTCTATGAATAAAGCAGATCAGAAAAAGGCGCTTGGGGCAGTTGCTGCAGATATATTACAGCGAATTGTTAAAGGATCTGATGTTGTTGGGATTTCATGGGGAACAAGTTTGCGAGAAGTTATTAACGGACTTAAGCCAACACATATTCCCGGGTTAATAGCAGTTCCACTGGTTGGTGGAATGGGTCAGGATATACGCTATGAGATTCATTCAAACAGCCTTGTAGTAGATTTTTCCAGAAAACTTGGTTGTCACAGCTGGGTTTTACATGCACCGGCTATTGTTGAGAGAGAAAATTTGAAAGATGCCATCCTGGGCGAGTCTGAAAGTGGAGAAATTATGGAGCAGGCAAAAAAGGCTAATATTGGCATGGTGGGATTAGGAGCACTTAATGAATCCTCAACTATGATTCAAACCGGGTTCTTCTCTATCGATGATTTTAAAGAAATCAGGGAAAAAGGCGCAATCGGCGAAGTCTGCTCATTTTTCTTTGATCGTAATGGTCAAGCTTGTGATATTGATATCAATAAGAGGGTTATCGGGGTAGGCCCTTATGATTTGAAAAATATTGAAACAGTCATTGCAGTTGTAGCCGGTGACAAAAAGGAAGAGGCTCTTCATGCGGCTCTAAGAGGCCAGTTTATAAATATTTTGATTACAGATGAATTGACAGCTGAAAAGGTGCTTTTAATTGAAAGTGCTACCAGGTAGTTGGTTAACCTAAACCTTAATAATGCAAACTATCTTTATTATATGGGGGGCGTGAAATGAAGCTATCGAAAAAATTAAAGCTAAGAATGTTAGAGCAAATGCTGCTAACTCGCTATTTTGAAGAAAAAGTTGATGAGCTTTTTGCCAAGGGATTGATCCATGGAACCACTCATCTTTCAATCGGAGAAGAAGCGATGGCGGCAGGACCGGTAAACGCCTTAAAAGCAGATGACTTTATGGCCATTACTCACCGTGGGCACGGTTCCTGTATAGCTAAGGGTGCTGATATTAATATCATGATGGCTGAGTTAATGGGCAAAGAAACAGGTTATTGTAAAGGTAAAGGCGGTTCCATTCATGTTGCTAACCTGGAAGAAGGTAATCTTGGGGCAAACGGTATAGTGGGTGGTGGAATCCCTATTGCTACTGGAGCCGCACTTGCACAGAAAATGCAAAACACCGGTAAAATTGTCCTTTGCTTTTTTGGTGATGGTGCATCTAATGAAGGAACATTTCATGAATCACTAAATATGGCCTCTATCTGGCAGTTGCCTATTGTTTACGTTTGCGTTAATAACATGTATGGGATGTCTACGTGCATTGACGATGTTTGCCCTACAAATAACATTTCTGATCGTGCATCTGCTTACCAGATGGAAGGTATTACAATCGATGGTAACGATGTTCTTGAGATGTTTGAGGTTACGAATAATGCTGTTATAAAAGCACGTAAGGGTCAGGGGCCTACGTTGATTGAAGGCTTAACTTACAGGTGGAAAGGTCATTCGAAAAGTGATGCTAACTTGTATCGGACCAGGGAAGAGATAGAAGAGTGGAAAAAGAAATGCCCAATCAAGCGCTTCCAGACCTATTTAATCGAACAAAAAATCATGTCTGAGGAAGAGATTAAAAAAATGGAAGAATCATCCCTTGAAACAATTGAGAGGGCTGTGGAGTTTGCTGAGCAAAGTCCTTATCCCAGCTTAGATGCACTGGAAGAAGACCTCTATGCTTATTAATTGGAGTATTTAATATCTACCATAGACGGAGAGTGATGTTACATGGAAGAGATAACCTATGGCCAGGCGGTTCGTGATGCTATGAGGGAAGAACTGCAGCGTGATGAAAATGTTTTTTTGATGGGTGAAGATATAGGGGTCTACGGAGGAGCTTTCGGCATTACCTTTGGTATGATTGATGAGTTTGGACCTGACCGTGTTAGAGATACACCTATATCCGAGGCAGCTATAGTAGGAGCTGGTGTCGGGGCAGCGATGGTTGGTATGCGCCCTATCGTTGAGATTATGTTTAGCGACTTCCTTACCCTGGCCAGTGATCAAATTATGAATCAAGCTGCAAAAATCCATTATATGCTTGGTGGCAAAGCTAAGGTGCCCCTGGTTGTAAGAACACCAGGTGGTTCCGGAACAGGTGCAGCTGCTCAGCATTCTCAAAGCCTTGAAGCACTATTTGCCCATATACCGGGCCTTAAAGTAGTTATGCCATCTAGCCCATATGATGTTAAAGGTCTTTTGAAGACAGCAATTCGTGACGACAACCCTGTTGTTTTTTTTGAACACAAACTATTGTATTCAAAAAAAGGAGAGGTTCCGGATACAGACTATACTGTTCCCTTCGGCGAAGCAGAGATAAAACGGTCTGGATCAGATATCACAGTTTTTGCAACATCAATCATGGTACACAGGGCTCTCGAAGCAGCGGAGCAGCTGGCAAATGAAAATATTAGTGTCGAAGTAATAGATCCAAAAACACTTGTGCCACTGGATACTGAAACCATTGTTAAATCGGTTATAAAGACCGGCCGCCTGATGATTGTTCAGGAAGCCTGTAAAAGAGGCGGATTTGCCTCTGAAGTTGTAGCAGAGGTTGTTGAAAGTGAAGCTTTTGGTTATTTAGATGCACCGATTACAAGGGTCGCCGGTAAAAATATTCCCATACCATATTCAAAAAAACTAGAAGCGGCAGCTGTTCCACAGGTAGAAGATATAGTTAAAGCAGTAAAAGAAGAGCTCTTACAGTAGGGAGGCAGTTTGATGGCAGTTGAAATACTGATGCCCAAGATGGGCATGACAATGGAAGAAGGAACAATTCTTAAGTGGGTTAAACAAATTGGCGATGAAATTGTCAAAGGGGAAGTTGTCCTCGAGATTCAGACTGATAAGGTAAAAATGGATGTAGAGGCACCAGCTGATGGAGTGTTATTAAAAATTGTCGCAGCTGAAGGTTCCGTGGTACCGGTTAATACCCCTATTGCATATATAGGAGAAGCAGGAGAAACTGTAGCTGAAGAAGAGCAACCTGCCAGTGTAGCTGATAGCTCATCAGCAGAAACTGCAGAAGAAGTAAAAACTCATGGCCCTGTTAAAGCAACTTCCAGCGTTGATAGTGAAAAATGTAAAGCAACGCCTGCAGCAAAAAGGATGGCTGCAGAAAAAGGAATTGATTTGCAAAATATAACTCCTGGATCGACTGATGGAATGATTAGGGTAAAAGATCTGGACGCGGTTAAAGCCACCCCACTGGCCCAGAAGATTGCTCATGATCAGGGTATAGATCTCAGTGCTGTTAAAGGTAGTGGTGTTCATGGAAAAATCACCAAAGAAGATCTTCTTTCAGATTCTGCCATAAGAAGTAGTGATGATGAACAAAGCAGTGTAACGCCGCTGGCTGGTTTACGCAAAGTAATTGCTGAACGAATGAGTCTTTCATGGCATGAAGCTCCTCATGCATTTATCAGCCTTGAGGTGGATATGACTGCAATGGCAAATCTAAGGTCAGAAATACTAAAAGATCTGGAGGAAAAGACCGGGAACAAAGTTTCATATAACCACCTGTTAATCAAGGTAGTCGCTCGAGCATTAAGAGATAACCCGGCAGTGAATGCCAGGTTCATTGATAATGGAATAGATTTTTCTGAAGATGTAAATATTGGTGTTGCTGTTGCTGCAGAGGAAGGCTTAATTGTGCCTGTACTGCATAAAGCGGACAAATTAAACATAGAAGAGGTTGTTCTTAATACTAATGAACTAATTGAGAAGGCTCGCAATGGTGAACTTGTATTAAAAGAGTTGGAAGGCGGGACTTTTACAATCAGTAATCTTGGTATGTTCGGTATTACCATGTTTGGACCGATTTTGAATCCCCCGGAAGTGGGGATCCTCGGTGCAGGGAAAATAATTGACAGTCCGGTAGTGGAAAATGGAAATGTCGTGGTTAAGCCGATAATGACTTTGTCTTTATCATTTGATCACCGGGCCCTGGATGGAGCACAGGCGTCCCTCTTTTTATCGCGTGTCAGGGATTTAATGGAATCACCGGCGAAGTTACTATAAAAGAGTAATGGAAATACACAGAGCAATGGAGGACACAGATCAGATGGATTATGATATTTTGGTACTGGGCGGCGGAATAGGTGGCTATGTTGCTGCAATCAGGGCTGCGAAAGGTGGGGCGAAAGTTGCCCTGGTAGAAAAAAACCATATTGGTGGAACCTGTCTTAATTATGGCTGCATTCCAACCAAGTCCCTGATACGCAGTGCAGAAGTACTAGATACAGTAAAAAATGCAAGTGATTTTGGTGTAAAAGCTACCGGGGCAGAGCTAGACCTGGAATCGGTAATTAAACGTAAAGACAATATTGTAAAAATGTTGACTGAAGGTGTTGAAGGCCTGTTAAATGCCAACCAGATTACCATTTATAACAGCATGGGTAATGTTAAGGATGCCAGGACAGTTGAAGTAAAAGATAGCAGCGGAAAGAGCTTAGACCTTACTACTAATAAATTAATTATTGCAACAGGTTCAGTAACAACAATTCCGAATATTCCTGGCGTGGATTTGCCAGGTGTTATAACCAGCAAGGAAGTGTTGAATATAACAGATCTGCCTGAAGAGGTTTGTATCGTTGGCGGAGGAGTAATAGGATTAGAGTTTGCTTACATACTAAATGCTTTCGGGGCAAAGGTTACCGTTTTGGAATTATTGCCCGAAATATTACCTAAAGCTGAACGTGAGCTGGTCAATTATTTGCTGGATTCTTTTCGGGAAAAAGGCATTAGCATTCTTACCAAGGCCCAGGTTAATGCTATTGAAGAGAGTGAACCCGGTATGAATGTTATGTTTTACCACAACGATGAAGAAAAAACGCTTCAGTCCGGTTTAGTTTTAATGGCGGTGGGCCGTGAACCCAACCTTGCAGGTCTGGATGCTCTTAATTTAAAAAGAAATTCAAGTAAGGGGATAATCGTAAATAGCTCCATGGAAACTTCCTTGCCTGGAGTTTATGCTATCGGAGATGTAACAGGTGGTGTCCAACTGGCACATGTTGCAACTGCTCAGGGTATAGTAGCTGCAGAAAATGCTCTTGGTGAAGAAGCGAAATTTAATAGCAACAGCATCCCTTATTGCATTTATAGCAAACCTGAAATGGCCTGGGTAGGCTTAACGGAAGAAGAAGCAAAAGAAAAGTATGGCCGGATAAAAGTAGGCCGGTTTCCTTTTACCGGTAGTGGTAAGGCCATGGTTTATGGTGATACCTCCGGCCTGGTTAAGATGATTATAGATGAGAAATATGGTGAAATTGTCGGTCTACATCTAATTGGGCCCGAAGCGACCAATATGATTGCCGAAGGTGTTTTGGCCAGAATGTTGGAAGCAACAGTGATTGAGCTGGCAGCTACGATTCATCCCCATCCAACGTTGTCTGAAGTTTTAATGGAAGCTGCTCATATGACGCTTGACCAGGGCATTCATTATATTTAGCAGTTGAAACAAATATTATTGACCCTTGAAAGGATGACAGAAAATGCAACAAAATTCTGTAGAAGTACTTATTACGAATAAATCTGGGCTTCACGCAAGGCCCGCATCTCTTTTTGTACAGGAAGCAAATAAGTATAAATCCGAAATTGAGATAAATTGCAAAGACAAAACAGTTAATGCAAAAAGTATACTTAGTATACTTGGCTTGGGTGCCAATAAAGGAAGCACAATCGTTATTAGTGCTGAAGGTGAAGATGCAGGAGTTGCTTTAAGTGGCCTAAAAGAATTTTTGGAAAAAGAATTACCCAGGGTGGATGGTGCGGAATGATTACTCTTAATGGAATTGGTGCATCGCCGGGGATAGTTGTTGGCAAAGCAGCTTTGATCAGGGATAGGGAAATCGAGCTGACACATGAGAAAATTATGCCAGAGGAGACAGCTCAGGAAATTGAGCGCTTCGATGCTGCCATTACAAAAGCTAAAGAGGAGATAAAGGTAATTAGGGATCAAGCTGAGCAGAATATTGGCAGTGAAGAAGCAGCTGTCTTTACTGCACACTTGATGATATTAGATGATCCTGAATTGGTGCAGGGTGTTGTATCAAAAATCAAGAATGAGCTGATCAGTGCGGAAAATGCTGTTAATGAGGTTGTTAAAAATTATATAGAAATGCTGTCAGCTTTAGATGATGAATATATAAAAGCCAGGGTTGCCGACATCGAAGATATCGGTCAGCGTTTGCTATTGTTGCTTACTGGTACCGAGAAAACTAACGTTGAATTAGACAAAGAAACAATCTTAATAGCGAAAGATCTGAGTCCATCAGACACTGCACAATTAAACGCTGATTTAATCCTTGCTTTTGCAACGCAGTCCGGTTCACGTTCTTCCCATACAGCTATTCTTGCCCGATGCCTTGGAATTCCTGCCGCGGTAGGTCTTGGAGAAAAGCTATTGGAGGTAGTGACTGAGGGTGACATAATTATTGTTGATGGCAATGATGGAGTTGTCATAGTAGATCCTGACCAAACGGTGCTTAAAGATTACCAAAGAAAAATTGAGATGGAAGAAAAAGAAAAGTTGCGTCTTACGGAATATAAGCATAAGTCAGCGACTACTGCAGATGGGCTGAGAATAAAAATAATGGGAAATATTGGTGCAGTTAATGAAGCAGATGCTGTTTTGAAAAATGGAGGAGAAGGTTCAGGGCTATTTCGGACAGAGTTTCTTTACATGGAAAATGAAGAATCTCTACCTTCGGAAGAACAACAGTACCTGTCATATAAAGCGGTGGCTGAGAAGATGAATGGTAAAGAAGTGGTAATTCGCACACTTGATATTGGTGGTGATAAAGAGCTTGCATCACTCAATCTGGCATGTGAAGAAAACCCTTTTCTTGGTTACAGAGCTATAAGAATATGTTTAGACCGGGAAGATATTTTTAAGCCTCAACTTAGGGCTATTTTAAGAGCGAGTGTTTTTGGTGATTTAAAAGTAATGTTTCCTATGATCGCAGGCCTTGAGGAATTAAGAAAGGCCCTGTATTTCTTGAATGAAGCCAAGCAAGAATTGAAAAATGAAGAAATTCCATTCAAACATGATATTGAAGTTGGGATTATGATCGAGGTGCCTTCTGCTGCTTTAATGGCAGACACACTGGCTAAAGAGGTTGACTTTTTTAGTATTGGCACCAATGATCTCGTTCAGTATACACTGGCTGCAGATCGAAATAATGAGAAAGTGTCAGCAGCATATAACCATTATCATCCCGCTGTTTTAAAGCTGATAAAAATTGTTGCAGATGCTGCTCATAATAATGGTATATGGGTGGGGATGTGCGGTGAAGCATCCGGAGATGAGCTTTTGCTGCCACTTTGGGTTAGCTTTCGTTTTGATGAATTGAGTATGAGTTCTGTTTCTATCCTTAAAGCAAAAGAAATTATTAGCTTATGGAGTGCTAAAGAAGCAGAACTGCTATCAGAAAAAGTATTAACTGCAGATACAGCTACCGAAGTTAAACAGCTTTTAGCATCAGCTTCAAAAGATAACTCATAACCATCATTTTGTTACATATTATTGGTAGCCATCAAAGCTCAAGTTAGCTTCTATATTATTTGATTTTTAATCCCGTAGTAAAATAAGCACTTTTCAAACTAGCAAATGGAGGCACAGTTAATGCCAGAAAAGGTTGCATATGTTTTAGATTTTGATGGAACTATAACAACAAAGGATATTTCAAAAGAGCTGGCAATACATTATAATGAGGATCAGTTTTGGATAATTCACAATGCCTATAAAAAGGGTGAGCTAGGAATGCGTGACTGGTTAGAGCAGTCAGCAGCGTTACTGCCATCTAACTATGACCAGTTAATTACAACAGCTTTGAATTATGCTACTGTTAGACCCGGATTAACAGATTTTTTGGATTATGCTGCTTCTCAATCAAGGCCGGTGGTAATTGCCAGTGATGGATTTGGGTTTTATATTGAACCAATTTTAGAATCTGCTGGCATGTTAGATAAAATTACTGGAATCTATAGAAATGATCTTGCGTTAGATGATCATTGTCTGCCCTTCGTGCGATATCTACATGGTCACAATAATTGCAAGATATGCGGTAATTGTAAGGCTAACCATGTTAATGATTTCGTAAATAGCGGATTCCAGGTTGTATTTGTTGGAGACGGGACTAATGATATATACGGTGCTTCAGTTGCGAATTATATCGCAGCCAGGGATCGCCTTGCAGATCTTTGCAGCATTAGAGAGTTGAATTATCATTCCTGGGAAGATTATTTCGATCTGATCAAGATTAGCAATCTATTATTTTCGCAGGGATTTCAAGGTGCAAGTTGAATATTTAATTATTAACAATTAAAAACCTTGTATTGCGAAACTCTTAAGCAGATATGCAAGAGATTAAAGGAGCTAATTATGACAGATATAAATGAATCTGGAGCTAAATCAAATTTTATTTACACCATGATCAGGGAAGATCTTGCCAAAGGTAGGTTGGGGGACAATCCGGTTCACACCCGCTTCCCACCCGAACCTAACGGTTACCTGCATATTGGTCATGCCAAGGCAATCCTGCTAAATTATTTTATTGCCAGGGATTTTCAGGGCAAATTTAACCTGCGTTTTGATGATACCAACCCGATCAAAGAAGAGCAGGAATTCGTTGATTCAATTATTGACGATATACGCTGGCTTGGTGCGGATTGGGAAGATCGTCTATTTTTCAGCTCTGACTATTTTGAAGTAAAGTATCAGTTTGCCTGCCGCCTGATCGAGGCCGGCATGGCTTACGTCTGTGATTTAAACCAGGAAGAGATCAGGGAATATCGTGGGACGCTGACCGAACCGGGAACTGAAAGCCCCTATCGTAATCGTTCTGTGGAAGAAAACCTTGAACTATTTGAACGAATGCGTAAAGGAGAATTCCCCACGGGAAGCAGGGTTCTGAGGGCTAAAATAGATATGGCTTCTGGTAACCTTAACTTGCGAGATCCTGTTATCTACCGCATTTTACATGCCGATCACCACCGCACCGGTGACAAATGGTGCATTTACCCGATGTATGATTTCGATCACCCTTTTTCTGACTGCCTGGAAGGGATTACCCATTCTCTTTGTTCGATCGAATATACCGATCACCGCCCTCTATATGACTGGATTGTCGATCGCGCTGTCGAACTTGTGCCGGAAGTGGTAAAATATCGCTCCCGCCAGACGGAATTTGCCCGTCTTAACATGACTCATACCGTCATGAGTAAACGCAAGCTGCGCCGACTGGTTGAAGAGAAACATGTTTCCGGATGGGATGACCCCCGCATGCCGACCATAGCCGGTCTGCGCAGAAGAGGGATAACCCCGCAGGCGATTGCTGATTTCCAGGAAAGAGTTGGGGTGTCACGGGCAGAAAGTACCGTAGACCTGGCCATGTTGGAGCATTGCATCCGCCAGGAGCTTGAAACTACAGCCCCACGCCTGATGGCTGTTCTTGATCCGGTCAAGGTAGTGATAACCAACTGGGCGGAAGGTAAGACCGAGATGTGCAAAATGGAGAATCTGCCCGGCAATGAGAGTGCAGGTAAGCGTGAAGTGCCCTTTAGCAGGGAGATATATATTGAACGTGATGATTTTATGGAGGACCCTCCGAAAAAATTTCACCGCCTCAGTCCCGGTAAAGAGGTCCGCCTTAAAGGCGCTTATGTGATTTGCTGCGAAGAAGTAATCAAGGA
>SLBE01000088.1 GCA_007126465.1 Syntrophomonadaceae bacterium
CCAGCTGGATTACCACCCTTGGGCCGGTAGCTTTCGCTGCCAATGCAGCAGCTATTGCAGCCGAATCCTTTTCTTTTATGCCCGGACATGCAATTGCCATAGCGGCAACAACCCTTGTTGGTCAGCGCCTTGGAGCAGGCTTTATTGGGCAGGCCAGGATTACTGGCTACTGGGCGGTTGCAATCGGAACAGTAATGATGTCTTTTTTGGGCCTTATATTCTTATTTCTCCCTTATGCAGTGATGAGCTTATTTGACCCTCCTGATCCGGAGGTGCTGCGGCTCGGTGTGCTCTGCCTGCAGATAGCGGCAGTTGAGCAGCCCTTCATTGCCATGACCATGATTTTTTCAGGTGCTCTTAAAGGTACCGGCGATACAAAAGGACCCTTTAGGATTGGTTTGTACAGCAACCTTTTCATACGTTTGCCCCTGATTTACCTGTTTATTTATGTCCTGCAGCTGGAAGTTCACTTCATCTGGTGGGCAACGGCGCTGCAATATGCATTTAGTTCATTGTTGCTCTACATCCGCTATCGCAGAAAGCGGTGGGATCAACTGGAAGCTATACCGACAGCAGAGAATGTTGGTTAGCAGGAAAACCATGAAGCTATGAATTTGCAGTTTCAGACTAAACGATCAGCGAGCGGAGTTAACCGAAATATAAAGGTTGTTATTGACCTGGTTGTTAATCATACATCATCCCTTCACCCCTGGTTTCTTGAATCGAGGTCTTCCCGGGATAACTCCAGGCGTGATCAGATGAAGGATCCAGTTAGAATTAAATGGTTTCCCTTCCATCCCGGTAGAGATGGATGCAGAACACCGATGCAGTGGGGTCAGGATGAAAATGCAGGTTTTTCAAGCAATGAGCCCTGGCTTCCTATAGGACCGGAAATTTTCGAGCGCAATGTGGCAGATCAAAAAAAGGATCCTCATTCGATGTTTAATTATACCAGGGATTTAATCTGGCTGCGCAAAGAACTACCAGCTCTAGTAAATGGGAGTTACTATTCCCTTACAGAAAAAATTCCTGCAGGGTGCTATTGCTTTATGAGAAAATCAGAAGAACAAAGTTTAATTATTTGTTTAAACTTTTCATCCCGCAGGCAGGAAATCAGCCTTGAATGGCTAAATGTAGATTGTCGGGTTATAGCATCTACCAACCCGAATACTAAGCAAGGGCTTGCAAAAACTTCTCTTAAGCTTGAAGGGCTGGAGGGGTTAATAATCATGGTTGCGTGATTTAAATATTATGATATAATGATTATTGAGGAGGGATTCCCTAATGGAAACAGAAAATGAAATAGCTATGATCAGGAAGAAAGCAACTCTACTAAAGGCTTTATCTAACCCTGTGCGATTATGCATAGTAAAAGAGCTTTTAGAAAGAGGATCATGTAATGTTACTTCAATGCAAAACTGTCTTCAGCTTTCCCAATCAACAGTTTCGCAACATTTGGGGCGGCTTAGAGACATGGGGATTATTGTTAGTGAAAGAAAGGGAACCGAAGTTCATTACAGCCTGGTTAATGATGAAGCAGCATCTGTAGTTAGGGTTCTCTTCTAAGGCTTTTGATTAAAGGAGGTTAGCAAATGTTAACGGTAACAACTACCGCAAAGGAAAAATTCAAAGAATACTTAACCCAGGAAGGAAAACCTGATGCTTATATCCGCATTTATGTAAGCGGAGTTGGCTGAGGTGGTCCAAGGTATGGCTTGACTCTGGAAGAGTCATTTCAAGAAGAAAAAGATCTAAGTGAAGATCTGGGTGATGTTAAAGTTATCTATGATCAAGGAATTGCAAGTTTTGTCGATGGAAAAACTGTTGATTTCCATGACGGTCCTCAGGCAGGGTTTTCTATTACCGATCCCGGTTCTGCCGATAAATGTGATGGCGGCTGCTGCTAAATTAAGAAAACGAGGAGATTAATATAATGGCTACAAAAAAAGAGCAGGTTTATAAGTGCCAGGTATGCACAAATGTAGTTAAAGTTGTAGAAGAAGGTGTAGGAACCCTGGTTTGCTGTGATAAACCGATGGAGCTGCAAGCAGACAAATAATCAGCCCTTTGCTGATTCAATTCTCATTTAAATTAAAGCCGGGTTAACACATTAACCCGGCTTTAAAATCTATTTTTGTTAATGCTCAACCTGTTTAAGAAAATTGCTCTCGCTGACTGTTTAGGCTGGAACTGTACTGGTTCAGCTTCAACCTTGCGCCTGGGTTATTCTTTTATGCCGTTATAGAAAACACTCGCTATACGTTCGTTTCAGGTTTTGCTAAAATGGCATTTCCAAACCTGCACTTTATGCTCGCTTCAGTTTTAATAAGAAGGCTGGACAGTTAGATTGTTTTTTAAAATTCTGTTTGCCGGAAGGTAATAGTTAATGGCTGACGAATTAAAATTACTTGTTGAATTCCTTGCGTTGTTCTGCGAAAATTGTCAGGGATAAGCGGGAGGTGGATCTTGTAATGGATGAAATAATTTTTGGAGAAGTAACAGGGTGGATATTAGGCATATTAGCACTATATCTTGTTTTTATCATTGCAGTCGGGATCTACTATTCACGTAACATCCATGAATGTGACGATCACGTTGTTGCCGGGCGTGATTTGAATGTTGTATACATGATTGGCTCTGTAACCGCTACCTGGCTTTGTGCTGGAGCTATTCTTGGAGCGGCAGGATATGCGTACCTGTACGGTATGCAGGGCACAATTTATGATCCCTGGGCCCCGGCCCTGACTCTTGTTTTAACCGGTATCTTTTTAGCCTATAGAATGAGAACTGCCGGTTATACATCAATTGTCGATTTTTACGATACCCGTTATAACCGTAGAATGAGTATTTTATTTATGTTTTACCAGGTTGTCAGTACAATTTCCTGGATAGCCGGACAAATGGTTGCAATAGGTATTATAGTCCATCTTACTACTGGGTTTAGCTTTAGTATATCTATTATGGTCGGAACACTGGCAATTATAATTGTTACATACAGCGGTGGACTCAAAGCCCTGGCCAGGTTAGATACATTAAATGTGGTTATGATTATTATTGCCCTGGTGATCATGTTTCCTGTTGTAATTAATGCCCTTGGCGGGTGGAGCGAATTCGTTTCCAGTGCTGAAGTTTACGATTGGAATCCGCCTTTTGCCATGGTACCGGTAGCTGCTCCGGAAGGTTTCCTCTGGTATGTAGGATTATTTGGATTTATTTCTTACCTGGCAGCATGGTTCGGTGTTGGTTTGGGTGATCTCAGCTGTGCAATATTAATGCAGAGGGCCCTGGCAGCCAGGTCAGCTAAAATTGCTTCTGCCGGATTTATTACCGGCGGCTTGCTGTATCTTGCTATTGCCATTATACCCGTTTTTATTGGTATTGCAGTTTATACTTATGGCTTAAGAGTAGCCCCGGATAATGCTGAATTTGCATTGACCTGGGCAGTTCAGCATTTTATGCCCGAATGGTTTGCCGTTTTATTTGTTGTTATTATTGCAGGTGCAATTATTTCTACCGCCGGCGATAGTGTGTTGATTAATGCAACCCTGGTCGGGCATAATATGTACCGTTATTTAAAGCCGGCCGCCACTGGAGTTGAAACCTTAAGAGCTGTCCGTATCGCTATTCCTATTACTGCCCTGGTCTGCATGTTCATAGCTATCTACTTTGAATCAGTTTATCGGTTAATCGTTTTCGCCGGTGTACTGGGCTTGCCTACAGTGGTTCCTGCTTTTATCGGAGGGTTGTTCTGGAAAAAAACAAATGTGAAAGGAGCGATAGCTTCTTTTTTCGCCGGACTTATCACATGGATTGGTGTGTTCCTGGCTGCACTGCCGCACACCCTGGAAGCTAACATGGATATGCTGGTTGAAGGAGAACCATGGGTAGAAGAAGCAATCTGGGATGCCCTTTTCTTTGCAACTATACCGGCAGCGGTTGTGTGTGCCGCTGTTTTGATTATAGTATCTCTGAAGACCCAGGAATCTGATCCACCCAAACCGATGCTAAATGCGCAGGGTGAAAACATGGAAGATAAGCCGCTTTTCTTCTGGTCCCGGCGGTAAATATTGTTATTTATCTATGAGAAAAGCAGGGGCAGGAGGGCACCCGCTGCCATGGTCAGCCCGGTCAGTTGATATATTTGGATAGTCTTGGCGTTTGCTTCGGTCAGCCTGGGAATGTCATCGTAATATCTGCGAGCCACGATAATTGCCCTGTAAGCCAGGGGCAGGCTGACCAGGGGCAGCAGCCAGAAAATATTAAAGCTGAAAAGTGCTAAAATCAAAAGAAAAAGGTAAGCCAGGCCAAAAAGCAGGGCATAGATGTTCACAGCTTTTTCTTTGCCCATTCGAACCACACCATTCATTTTTCCGCCTTTAAAGTCTGCTTCATAATCAGGGTATTGATTTATCCACAGCACATTGGCGATCAGAAAGCCAAGCGGTACTGATGCCAGGACAACTTCAAAGGATATAGTATGAGCCTGGACCAGGTAAGTTCCACTTGTAATCAGGGGTCCGAAAGTAAAACCAACAACCAGTTCACCCAATCCACGGTAGGCGAGTTTCAGGGGTGGCAGGCTGTAAAATAAAGCGAAGAAAACCCCGGCCAGGCCGATCCAGAGTATATTAAACTCCCTGGCGAAGACTATAATCAGACCAAGCAGGCACCCCAGGGCTACAGTAATGATGCCGATAACCAGGTTTTCCTGAAGAGTTAGCTTTCCGTCAATAATGGTTTTTTTCCCACCGCTGAAGGGGGTTCTTTTGTCAGGGGTGACAAAAGTATCGACACCACTTAAATAGTCAATATATTCATTGATGGCATTTTTACCAATCTCAAGCATGTATATAGCCGCGCAGCCAAGTAAAAACCAGCTCCAGTGAAAAGTTCCCAGGTGGGCATAGGCAATAGCTCCGCCAACGGTCATTGGAATTGTTGAGGCAATCCATATTTTTGGATCGGCAATTTGCCAGAAACCATGCCATAAACGAATCACTTGCGGATGATTCACTGTTTTTCAACCTCCTGGCTGCCATTTTCCAGCTCAAAAGCTTTGTGAACTGCCCGTACTGCCAATTCCCCGTACTTTTCTTCAATCACACAGGAAATTCGATACTCCGAGGTGCTGATCATTTCGATGTTAATATTTTCTCCTGACAGCGATTTGAACATGCGTGAAGCAACACCCGGGTTGGTTTTAATTCCTATCCCTACTGCGGAGACTTTCACAATGTTGTTGGCAGCCAGCATTTCCTGGGCATCTATTTCTTTTGCCACCTGGCTGACCAGTTCCTTGGCTTTTGCCAGATCTGTTGTCGGAACTGTGAAAGTAAAATCTGTATAACCGTCGATACTGGCATTTTGAATGATCATATCAACATTGATTGCCGCATCGGCCAGTGGGGACAATATTTTGTGGGCAATTCCGGGCCGGTCGGGAACCCGAATCAGCGAGATTTTTGAAACGTTTCTCTCCAGGGTGACCCCTTTGATAATTGAGTTTTCCATGACTTCCTCCTCATTGACAATCCAGGTGTGGTTATCTCCCCCGAAAGATGATTTTACAACCAGGGGAACCTGGTATTTTTGAGCGAGCTCAACGGAACGTGAGTGTAGAACCTTTGCACCCAGCCCTGCCAGCTCAAGCATTTCCTGGTAAGATATTTTTTCAAGGTGTCTTGCCTTCGGACAAATGTTCGGGTCTGCCGTGTAAACACCGTCGACGTCAGTAAATATTTCACAGTAATCTGCTTGTAAGGCAGCAGCCAGGGCCACAGCGGTTGTGTCGGAGCCACCCCGTCCCAGGGTGCTGATTCTGCCCTCTGATGTAACCCCCTGGAAACCTGCAACCACCGGTATGATCCCATCATTTAAATACTGTTTGATCTTTTCCGTTTTCAATTCCATGATTCTGGCTTTAGTATGGATATCATCAGTAATTAATGGCAGTTGAAGCCCCAGCATGGAAATAGCTTTATGCCCAAGGCTTTCAAGTGTTATGGCCATTAATGCAGAACATACCTGCTCACCGGTTGCCACCAGTGCATCCTGTTCACGGTAGGAAGGGTAATTGGTGATCTGGGAAACCAGGTTTAGCAGCCGATCTGTTTCGCCTCCCATGGCTGATACCACTACAGCTACTTTATTGCCGTTAATCTTGGTTGTGGCAATGCCCATTGCTACACGGCGAATATGATCGATGGTGGCTACTGAAGTACCACCGTACTTTTGAACAATTAAAGCCATCTCTCTCACGCACCTTTGCTGCATCGATTACTGCGTTTAAAAATGAATGTTAATATTTTCTCATATTTAGCGCATCCGGACAAGGAAAACTTTCGCCGGTAACCTGTAACGGCAACTTGTAATAATTTATCCTTATTTTAAATCATTTCTAAAAAGGCCTGGATCCTTGTTTTGATTGACTCTGCCGGCTCAAAGCTGTAGTTGTCATCAATTAGTAACAGGGGCAGGCCTTCTTTTTTCAGGTAATCCCGCAAGTCGGGATAATCGAATTTATGGGGGTCACAGAAAGATATAACGTAACCGATTATACCATCAACATTATACTCACGGGCTCTCTGTGCCAGGTATTCGAAACGTTCGGTTCCGGGACCCCGATCTGTGCGCGGGCACTGGAAGTTTATAAAGTAATGTTCTGTCAGACCCTCGTAAGGATTATCAGTTTCAGGAATGTCTTTATCCCATACCCTGAAACCGATACAGGTGTCATCAGTGACTACATTGCCGCCGGCATCTTCTATGATTCTTAAAAGGGCGGGATCGTCCACGATGCTTCCCCAGATCATAATTCTCGGACCGGTATTTCCATCTGTACTCTTCATCTCGGATTCTTTTAGCTTTTCGTTTAGCATGCTATTATAATCCTTTGCAGGAAGCGTTCCACCCATCATTAGCAGGTCAAGCATCTCACTCCCCTTAACGAGCGGTGGCGATGATTTCCGCAGGTTATTTAGACGGCGTATTAATGCGCGATTTTCATTAAACAGGGAGATACTTTCTTTTAGCTTTTCTTTGGTTACTTTATTATCAGTGAATTTTTCCAGGCTTTCCTGGAAGAAGCCCAGTTCACGTTCAAAAAAGTCCCTGCCCCAGGGGCTAACCTGGTGCGGCACATTGAACATGTATGAATATGGCAGGGGGTGATAATAAGTCCAGATCCCATACAGGCGTTGAACCATATCACAGCTGTGCGATATAACCAGCCCGTCTAAAAAGTCATATTCTCCCCTGGCCGCCCGGGCCAGGATATTTCTGACATAAGTGCAGCCGTAAGGTTCAACATAAGCATCTGCATCGGAGTTGTCGGCTCCCGGAATACCGGTAATCCTGTATGGAATGGCTCCTGATGCACTGATTATTTCCGGTGGGGCAAAACAACAAAGGTATCCGATTACAGGTAAGCCGCTTTCTTTTTTCAACTGCCGGATCTGCTGTTCATTTTCCCTCATTTTAATTACCTCCCCCTGCTGCTTTATCCATACTTTCCAGGAAAGCATGCAGCCTGGTTTTTATCTGGGCATCTGACCAGAGTCGCGGGTCTGCCATGTCGCTTTCAAAGATAAGGGCAGGTACTCCTATTTCAGAGAGCCTGTTTTTTGTATGAACTTCTCCAAAAGAAACTGCCCGGCAGGAGCGGGTCAGGTGCATTAAAGCGCCGGTCAGGCTGTATTCTTCAACTAATTCATCCAGCAGACTGCTTCCCGAAAAACCGCCAAAAACGGCAGGGTTGCAAAGTTCGGGCATTGTCTCTGCACCGTAATCATGCATTTTCAGGGCCCGCTGCCAGGTCCGTTTGACAATGGCTTCAAGAGGGTCGCTCAAATCAACCTCAAAGTAATCTCCCACATTATAGGTTGATTCGTAAGCAACTACAGCTCCAAATGATTCAAGGTAATTAAATATTCCCATGTTAAACCATGGTGGCAACCCAAACCAGATCAGGCGATACTTTTCTTCCTCAACTATGCCGATTCCGCGATCAACCCTGTCTTTTACCTCTTCGTACATTCCTTTGTAAAAATCAACTGCTTCCTGGTCACCAACCAGGTACATCTGGGGTACTATAGAATGGAAATAGTCTGTTGACCCCATCGGGCAGGGCTTAGCCTTGCGCAGAGCCAGGGTGTCACGCCAGTAAGCAAGTGCTTTGTGCGAAAGTTCAAGTGTTTCCCTGAGCAGGTCAAGATCGAGTTTTTTACCGGTATGTTTTTCCAGGAACTCGATCTGTCCCGCCAGGTCTTCGCGCAGCAGGGTCAGGTAATGATTCTCTATTCTCGAATCCCGTGGATCTATATCCCAGGGCGGTGCCAGGGGGTCACTGCTGTAAACTGGAACATCGAAAAAACGAGTGGCGATTGACTGGAACCATTTCCAGCGCGGTTCGCAGATAAAGCCGGAACCCAGCATCATCGACGGTGTGCCCATCCCCCCGGGCAGGGGGCAATCTTCAGGTGGTTCTCCCTTATCTTTGGTCAACTTGCAGTAACCCATGGTATTGGTTACATAGGAGCATAGTTCCTGGGAATAGCCGTCACCTTCT
Source organism: Syntrophomonadaceae bacterium (assembly GCA_007126465.1). Taxonomy (GTDB): domain Bacteria; phylum Bacillota; class Dethiobacteria; order DTU022; family DTU022; genus T3SED10-7. The sequence continues at coordinate 8,567 of SLBE01000088.1, forward strand.
GCTACTTCAATAAATTTAGGAG
>SLBE01000065.1 GCA_007126465.1 Syntrophomonadaceae bacterium
GCCCTGGTCAACCTGCGTGAAGTTATGCAGGATAACTCTTACCGCAAAAGTATTTCCACCTTGACCGTGGCTCTTGGCAAAGATATTACCGGCATACCTGTAGTAACTGATCTGGCAAAAATGCCTCACCTGCTTATTGCGGGTGCGACCGGGGCCGGTAAAAGTGTTTGCCTCAACACCCTTATAACCAGCATTCTCTACAAGGCTGACCCGGGCCAGGTTCGCTTCATGATGATAGACCCCAAGGTGGTTGAGCTGAGCGTTTATAACGGCATTCCACACCTGTTGATGCCAGTTATGACGGATCCCCGCAAAGCTGCCCTGGCCCTGCGGAATATGGTCAGGGAGATGGGCCGGCGTTATGATCTGTTTGCGAAATTGGAAGTGCGTGATATTGGCGCATACAACGAACTTTCAGATAGTGATCCCGAACTTGAGAAGCTGCCCTTTATTGTGATAATCATAGACGAACTGGCAGACCTGATGATGGTTTCCCCCGGCGAGGTTGAAGATTCCATTGCCAGGCTGGCCCAGATGTCAAGAGCTGCCGGAATTCATCTGATAGTTGCTACCCAGCGCCCGTCAGTTGATGTATTAACCGGTATTATTAAGGCGAATATTACTTCAAGGATAGCCTTTACCGTTTCATCACAGTTTGATTCACGCACCATCCTTGACATGGCCGGGGCAGAAAAACTACTGGGCCGTGGGGATATGCTATTTTATCCGGTTGGCGCGGTTAAACCGTACCGGGTCCAGGGCGCTTATGTCAGCGAAGCTGAGGTAAAAAAAATTACCGACTTTATTAAGGAGCAGGGGCTGGTTGATTACGAGGAAGGCAGTGCCTTTCTTGAAACTCCGGAAGAAAGTGAAGAGGAAGAGAGCGACACACTTTTCGCAGAAGCAGTTGACCTGGTAGTAAGGACAGGAAGTGCCTCCATATCATTGCTGCAGAGGCGTTTCAGAATTGGCTACACCAGGGCGGCCCGTTTAATTGACGACCTGGAAAGACGGGGCATAGTAGGCCCTTTTGAGGGAAGCAAGCCGCGTGAAGTGCTGGTTACTTCAGAACAGGCGGCAAAGATCTGCGAAGACTTTAATCAAACAGATACTTAATAGGAATGATTTTTTGTCATTAAATAATTTAAAGGGCAAACATGAAGAAATAGATTACAGCGGGGTAAAAGTAGCCGCTGTTTCTTTGGGTTGCTCAAAAAACAGGGTCGATACTGAACAAGTCCTCGGCCGGCTGGCAGAATGGGGCTGCCAGTTAATCGAGGACTCCAGTATGGCGGATATTGTGGTGGTTAACACCTGCGGTTTTATTGAGGATGCTCAACAGGAATCGATCGATACCCTGTTGGCAGTAGCTGCTTCTGGCAAAAATGACCAGAAAATCGTTGTCGCAGGCTGCCTGGTCGAAGTGTTTGGAGATAAACTGTTGAAAACTATGCCGGAAATAAACGCAGCAATCGGAGTTCACAGTTATAAGAACCTGGACCGCTTGATGGAGTCGTTGATCAATGAAAAACGTATATGTATCATAGACAGACCGGGCCATGATTACGAAGAGCTGTCTCAACGAATTCTTACGGAGCCTCCTCACAGCGTTAATGTTAAAATCGCCGAAGGATGCAGTAATCGCTGCAGGTATTGCCTCATCCCTAAAATAAGGGGCCCCTATCGCAGCAGACCTCCCGAAGCTATCATCAACGAAGTAAAGAGCCTGATTCAAAAAGGAACCAGGGAAATTTGCCTGATAGCCCAGGATACAACTTCATACGGTAAAGACAAAGTAGAATTTCCGGATCTTGAGGGTTTGATTAAAAGGATCATGACTGGAGTGGAGCAGCATTTTTGGCTGCGAATCATGTACACTTATCCCTCACGGATCACCGATGGATTAATAAATTTGATTGCAGAAGAAAAAAGGATTTGTAACTACCTGGATATCCCAATTCAGCATGCATCAGACCGGGTATTAGAGGCGATGGGCAGACCTTACCGGCGCAGAGACCTGGATCTTCTGCTACAAAAACTACGCAGCACAATCCCTGATCTTGCTATAAGAACTACATGTATGGTTGGTTATCCGGGTGAGAATATTACCGATTTTAAAGAGCTGCTTGACTTTGTTTCAGATAACCGCCTCGAAAAATTAGGAGCTTTTAGTTATTCAGAGCAGAAAGGAACTGCTGCTTACACGTTAAGCGGGCAGGTTCCAAAGCGTGTCAGCAAAAAGCGCCTGCAGAAACTAATGCTGACCCAGCAGGAGGTAGCTTTGAAAGAAAACATGAAACTGTGCGGTAGGGTCTTTTCAATAATGGTTGATAAGCCTTCCGGTAATGCAGGCTGGTATTACGGACGCAGCTGTTACCAGGCTCCGGAAGTGGATGGCGGTATCTATTTTCACTCAAAAGAGCAGCTTTTCCCGGGACAGTTGATAAAAGGCAGGATATTCGCCGCATCTCCATATAATTTGCTGGCAGTAGCTAAAAATAATGCCGGCCAGGGGTGAACTGATATTGCAGGCAGACTTAATTTGTGTGGGCAATGAACTTCTTACCGGGTTAATAGAAAACAGTAATGCCGGTTTTCTGGCCAGACGGCTCTGGTCCACCGGGATACCGGTTCGTGAAACAGTAGTCGTGGCAGATGATGAGAAGTCGATCCGAGAGGCCCTTGAACGGGCTTTACAGGAAAGTGAACTGGTGATTTTAACAGGGGGTCTCGGGCCAACTGAAGATGATCTGACCAGGGAAGCTGTTGCCTCTATCTTTGGGTTGGAGTTAACCCTTGATCGCAACTGGCTCGAGCGGATGGAAGAGTTTTTCAGCCAGCGCGGTATTGATATGCCTTATAATAACCGCAAGCAGGCAATGATTATTGAGGGCAGCACCCTTCTTGAGAACAAGCGTGGAACAGCGCCTGGTGCGATGCTGCAGAGGGAGGGCAAACTAATTGTCCTGCTGCCGGGGCCGCCCTATGAAATGCAGCAGATGTTTGAAGAGCAGGTATTGCCGGAAGTTGTTAAGCAAAATGGCGGCCTTCTATCGGCAGTCAAAACCCTGAAGTGTATAGGCATCGGTGAGTCGATGCTGGAGCAAAAAATAAAAGAACTGGGCAAGTGGGATTTACCGCCTATATCTTACGTGGCCAGGGGTTACGAAGTTAACCTGCAGATTAAAGGTTGCGGTGATCAACAGGAAGCTGCTGCTGCAGTCAACCAGGCTGAAAAAAAACTGCGGGACGCCCTGGGTGATGCTATTTATGGTTGTGATGATGAAACCCTGGCTGGTGTGACAGCAACTTTGCTGATTAACAACAATATGACGCTTGCCCTGGCTGAATCATGCAGCGGAGGGTTGCTTTCCGACCTGATCACCGATATTCCAAAAAGCTCCTTTTTTTATCGTGGTGGAATAGTTGCTTATAGCAGTGATGCAAAAATAAATCTGCTCGGCGTGGATCCCGGGCTGCTTGAAAAAGAGGGAGAGGTAAGCCCGGTTGTAGCTGAAGCAATGGCTGCCGGGGCAAAAAAAATATTTAATTCGCACTTTGCCATCGGGATAACCGGTGTGGCAGGACCGGGCAGTGACGCTGCAGGTAACCCGGCCGGCCTTGTTTATATTGCTCTGGACGGCCCGGACAAAACTGAACAAAAGCAGTTAAATTTAGGCGGAGCAAGAAAGGCAATTAAGGAGAGGGCGGCACAAGTTGCCCTCGATATGATCAGAAAGGCAATTTCAAGGGGTTGAGTATAAATGGTCAGGCTTTTTATTGCACTGGAACTATCCAGGCGTCAAAAAAAAGAAGTTGGTGATTTTCAGAAAAATGTTAAAAGACATCTGGAAAATGCACGCTGGGTAAAACCGGATAATATTCATCTTACCCTGAAATTTATAGGAGAAACGGAAAAAGGCCGGGTTGAGGCAATTAAAGAGGTCATTGATGAAGTTTGTTCAGGTTTTAAGCCCTTTTCAACACGCTACGGTGAATCAGGAGTATTTCCTTCTGAACGAAAAGCCAGGGTGCTCTGGGTAGGAGTAAAAGAAGGAGCAGGCAGCGTTTGCGACCTTGCAGGAAAATTGGAAGAAGAAATGGCATGCCTGGGGTATAAAAAAGAAAAGCGACCTTTTCATCCGCATCTGACCATTGGCAGGTTCAGGCAAACGCCACCGGAAAGTAGCATTAAAAAATTCTTATCTGAAGGAAAAAGTTTTGTCAGTTCTGATGGTGCCATTGATAAAGTATTGTTATTCGAAAGCAATCTTACCCGCAGCGGAGCCATATACAAACCTTTATACGAAAAAGAGCTTTTGTGATTTCAGCGGCAGGAAAAGGTGACAGAAAATAGAATTATATGTGAAGTGAACCCCTGATTAGAGGAGGAATTATTAATGGAAAAAGAAAAAGCACTAGAAGCAGCACTGGTTCATATCGAAAAACAATTTGGTAAGGGTTCGGTTATGAAATTAGGTCAGGATGCGGTTGTCAACGTTCCGGCAATACCGACAGGCAGCCTGACCCTTGATGTGGCTCTGGGCGTAGGCGGTGTGCCAAGGGGCAGGGTCATAGAAATATTTGGACCTGAATCCTCAGGTAAGACTACTGTTGCGCTGCACATTATAGCTGAGGCGCAAAAACGGGGCGGCTTTGCAGCTTTTATCGATGCAGAGCATGCCCTTGATCCGCAGTATGCCACTAATCTTGGCGTTAACCTGGATGAACTGCTGGTTTCGCAACCGGATACCGGGGAGCAGGCCCTTGAGATTGCCGAAGCGCTGGTGCGCAGCAATGCTATTGATGTCCTGGTAATCGACTCCGTTGCAGCCCTCGTACCCCGCGCGGAAATTGAAGGAGAGATGGGTGATTCGCACGTCGGTCTTCAGGCACGGTTAATGTCACAGGCTCTGCGGAAATTATCGGGAGTGATCAGCAAGTCGAAAACAAGCGCTGTATTTATCAACCAGATCAGGGAGAAAGTCGGGGTAATGTTTGGGAATCCTGAAGTAACTCCAGGCGGGCGGGCACTCAAATTTTATTCCTCCGTGCGGTTGGATGTTCGCAGGATTGAATCTTTAAAAGCCGGCTCAGATCAAATTATTGGCAACAGGACCAAGGTAAAAGTAGTAAAGAATAAAGTAGCACCGCCTTTTAAAGTGGCAGAGTTTGATATTCTTTACGGAAAAGGTGTTTCTTTTGAAGGCTCATTAATTGATCTTGGTTTGGAACATAATGTTATTAGCAAAAGCGGGGCCTGGTATTCATATGGCGAAGAGAGACTGGGTCAGGGTCGCGAAAATGTCCGCGAATATTTAATCGAGAACCCGGATATGCGTAATGAAATTGAAAATAAAGTACGTGAAGCCGCCGGCTTGCCATTAAATGAAAGCAATGTTAATGCCGGAGAAGAGGAAGTTAATGAAAAAAACCAGGGAAAACAGGTGAAAGATAAGTAGCAGCAATTTAATGGAGCTGATCTGGTTTGGATCAAGAAGCCTTGTTAAAAAAAGCGCGAAGCGGCGTTCTCCGACAGCTTACATACAGGGATCGCAGTGTCAGGGAAGTAAAAGAGTACCTTGACAGGAAAAGTTACCCGGAAGATGTTAAGGATAAAGTTGTTGAAGAGATGATTGGTTATGGATACCTGGACGACCGTAGGTTTGCGGCAAACTTTATCAGTTACCGCAAATCCAGTGGTCACGGCCTGCTAAAAGTTCGTTATGAACTGCAGCAAAAGGGGATCAGTCGACAAATTACCGATGAACTGATTGAGGAAAAATTCGATCGGGAAGAAGATCTTGAAAAAGTAAGAGAAATCCTGACTAAAAGAGAGCCTCTTAACGGAGGAATAGATCAGCGCTGGGTTAACAGGCAGGCAGCTTTTTTAAAGAGACGGGGTTTTCAGGATAACCTGATACTGGAAGCAATTAAAGATTATAATCTTTCTGAGTAATCTTTCCTTGACATAATATTTTGTAAAGGCTAAAATTAACTTGTAAAAGTGTTTATACTTAATAGATGTTCAGTTCATAACTGACAAGGAAAAGTCTGGAGTGCCGTAAGGTACTGAGATAGATTAAAAGTTCATATAAAAATCTTTCTAAGTGATTAGGGGATAACTGTACCCTTTATCAGACTTTTCTCTTATAAGCTGTGTCCTGGACACAGCTTATTTTATTTTAGAAAATAATAAATTGAGACAACGACACTGAAATGGAGGTGAAATGCATGTTACAAGTTATTCTTATGATAGCAGCTGCCCTGGTGGTAGGCCTCGGGGCCGGTTATTTAATTCGCAAGATGATTGCTGAAGCCAAGATATCATCAGCAGAATCGGCAGCTAAAAAAATAATTGATGAAGCCAACCAGGAAGCAAATTCCCTGAAAAGGGAGAGTCAACTTGAGGCCAAAGAAGAAGCCCATCGTATGCGAAGCGAACTGGATAAAGAAATTAAGGAAAGGCGTTCCGAACTACAGCGCCTGGAGAGAAGGCTTGATCAAAAAGAAGAGAGCCTTGATCGCAAGTTAAATAACGTTGAGAAAAAAGAAGAGGAATTAAGACTAAAAGAAGAAGAGAGCAATAAATTCAGGGAAGAACTTGAAAGGCTGGAACAAAAGCAGCTTACTGAATTAGAAAGAATCTCGGGCATGACCTCTGATGAAGCAAAAGATGTGCTGTTACAAAGAGTCAGGAATGAAATAGAACATGACATGATAGCCATGGTTAAGGATATGGAAAGCCAGGCCAAGGCGGAAGGTGAAAAGAAAGCCCGGGAAATTGTTACCCTTGCTATACAGCGTTATGCAGCTGACCATGTTTCTGAATCTACGGTATCAGTGGTGAATTTGCCCAACGATGAAATGAAAGGTCGCATTATTGGCCGCGAGGGACGAAATATCAGGGCCCTGGAAACATTAACCGGAATTGATTTAATTATTGATGATACTCCGGAAGCGGTGATTATATCCGGGTTTGACCCGATCAGGCGTGAAGTAGCCCGCCTGGCCCTTGAAAAACTGGTCAGTGACGGAAGGATACACCCGGCAAGGATTGAAGAAATTGTCGAGAAAACCCGAAAAGAAGTCGATGGCCAGATTAAAGAAGAAGGGGAAAGGGCCACATTTGAGTCAAGGGTGCACGGCCTTCATCCAGACATTGTGGTACTGCTGGGCAAATTAAAATTCAGGACCAGTTATGGCCAGAATGTGCTGCAGCACTCAATTGAAGTAGCCCACCTTGCAGGCATGATGGCTGCAGAGTTAGGATTGGATGTTAATTTTGCCAAGAGAGCAGGCCTGCTGCATGATATTGGTAAAGCCATAGACCATGAAACAGAAGGCTCTCACGTTCACATTGGAGCTGAAGTAGCCAAGAGATACAAGGAGTCAGGAAACATTGTCAATGCTATTGAAGCACACCATGGTGATGTTGACTTTCAAACCCTTGAGGCAGTTTTGATCCAGTCTGCCGATGCTATATCCGCAGTAAGACCTGGAGCAAGACGAGAGACTCTGGAAGCATATATTAAGCGTCTTGAAAACCTGGAAAACATTGCAGACTCATTTGAAGGAGTTGAAAAGTCGTACGCCATTCATGCCGGCCGGGAGATACGGATCATGGTTAAACCGGACCGCATTGATGACTATACGTCAATCCAGGTGGCACGGGATATTGTCAAGAAAATTGAAGGTGAGCTGGAATATCCCGGCCAAATCAAAGTTACTGTTATTCGTGAAACCAGGGCGGTAGATTACGCCAAGTAATGGTACTTCTATAAACACTTTATACCCGACAGGAAAGTGCTCATTACTGAGCACTTTCTTATTATTAAAGACAAGCGAAAGGGAGATATAAAAATGCGCCTGCTTTTTATTGGAGATGTAGTGGGAAAAACCGGCAGGAACAGCCTGATAAAATGTCTTCCCGGTATTTATAGTAAGGAAGAGATTGATTTCACTGTTGCCAACGGAGAAAATTCAGCAGGTGGAGCCGGGATCACTCACCAGGTTTACGTAGAACTGCGCAACATGGGGATCGATGTTATAACCGGCGGAAATCACAGCTGGGATCAAAAAGATGTCCTTAATTTCATAGATCATGAATCATGCTTGATCCGTCCGGCAAACTATCCGCCTGATACAACACCGGGTGAAGGTTCTGTAGTTATAGAACCTGCTAATGGCGGCCCCAGGGTTGCAGTCCTGAATTTAATCGGCAGGGTATTCATGCGTCAAGTTGATTGTCCCTTTCGCTCTGCTGACAGGGAAATTGAGCACCTAAAAAATAAGGCTGATTTTATCGTGGTTGATTTTCACGCAGAGGCAACTTCGGAAAAAGAAGCCATGGGTTGGTACTTAGATGGGCGGGTCAGTGCAGTTCTCGGTACTCACAGTCATGTTCAAACTGCCGACGAACGGATCCTGCCGCAGGGAACGGCCTATATTACAGACGTGGGCATGGCCGGTTTATACGATTCAATTTTGGGGGTGGACAAGGAAGGGCCGTTAAAAAGATTTCTGACCCAGATGCCTCACAAGTTATCAATATCTGATGGTAAAAAAGTATTTAATGCAGTAATA
>SLBE01000058.1 GCA_007126465.1 Syntrophomonadaceae bacterium
ACCAGCGATGATATCGTTGTTAACTGTTTCCCCTTTGCACCCCACCTTGCCTTCTGGCAGACCTTTTTTGCCGGCGAAAAAGCCAATGTTGCAGGCTTCCATAGCGGCGGAGGTAAAATCGTGGGAACCAAGAACCTCATGGATGCCTTTGAATATTTGCGCCCAACGGTTGCGGTATTTATACCCGGCTACTGTTACTACTTCCTGCGGGAAGCTGTAAAACAGGGCAGGGACTTTTCTTCGATTAAAAAGATATTTTTCGGAGGAGAAAGAGTACCGCCGGGCCTCAAAGAAAAGATCAAAGAACTGTTTGCCCAGCTTGGCGCAGAAAATGTAATGGTTTTAGCTACTTATGGCATGACCGAAGCCAAGGTTGCCTGGCCGGAATGTCCTTCACACGATGAGTATTATGGGTACCACCTCTATCCTGACATGGAGATTTTCGAAACAATTGACCCTGAAAGTGGTGAACCCGTAGGCGAGGGCGAGGAAGGGGAGATCGTATACACAGCCCTTGATTGGCGGGGAACAGCCGTGTTACGTTACCGTACCGGTGACATTGCCAAGGGCGGCATGTTTTTTGAACCCTGTCCGAATTGCGGACGAACCGTTCCCCGGATTAGCTCAAATATTCAACGTAAATCCGAGCTGAAAGAATTCAATATGACCAAGGTAAAAGGAACACTGGTTAACCTGAATAACTTCTTCCCGCTGATGATGAGCCACCCCGACATAGAAGAGTGGCAGGTTGAGATGCGCAAGCGTAACGACGATCCGTTTGACCTGGATGAAATCTATCTGTATTTAGCAGTTAAGGAAGGTACAGACAAGGATAAAATAGTAGGAGACTTAAAGCAGAAAGTGCTGCGTGATACAGAAGTATCACTGACCGACATAATCTTTAAGAGCGTGCCAGAGGTTGTGTCACAGCTGGGAATGGAAACTGAACTGAAAGAAAAACGTATCCTCGATAACAGGCCTACCGGTTAAAACCAGGGCTTAGAGATGAAAGGAGGCAGAGTATGCAGGCGTGGAGTAAAATTAGCAAAATGCCGGCCCCGGCAATCAGGAAAATGCAAAATGAGCAGCTGACAAAAATGCTTTCTGAGGATTTGGCGGTCAGGCATCCTCATTATCGTGAACTTTTTAAAGAAAAAAACATCAATCCTGCTGACATTAAGGGGGTTGAGGATTTAGATAAACTGCCCTTTACAGAAAAAAAAGACATAGTGGCGCCTGAGGATAATCCCGAACATCCCAAAAAGTTTGTGCTTGATGTTCCAGGTGAAGACGAACTAAAGCCGAAAAAGAAAGGCTTTTCCCTTTTTGGAAAAAAGGATACCGGCCCCGACCCCTCTGACTACAGTTTTTTCACCTTGTATTTTACAGCAGGGAGGACGGATAAACCTGTTCCCATTGAGTACACTCACTATGATCTAAATAACTTGAAAGAAGCCGGCGCCAGGGCGTTTGATATTCTGGATCTATCTCGTGATGATACCTTGATTAATGCTTTTACTTATGCCCCAAATGTATATTTCTGGCAAATGTTTTACAGCACTATCGGTATAGGCAGCACAGCCTTGCAAACCGGTGGCGGTAAGGTCCTGGGTATGGAAAAAATCTTAAAAGCGATGGATAGCATGGAAGCTCCGGCCATGGCTATTGCACCGGGTTACTGCAGGTTTGCCCTGCACACCCTGGAACATTTCGGTTTTAGTGCAGAGAACCTGGAGCGTATTATCCTGGGCATCGATTATACCCCTATGGAAGCGGTGGACAGAATAAGCAAACTGATGGAAGCGGTTGGGGCAAAAGAGAACCGGGTTCAGCGTATTTACTTTATTTCCGAGGCGAAATCAGGATGGGCTGAATGTGCACCGGGCTTTGGTTATCATACCAATCCTGATCATGTTTTGATTGAAATTGTAGATCCGGACAGTGGTGAAGTTAAAGGAGAAGGAGAGCCGGGCGAAGTGGTGATTACTCACCTTGATGCAAAAGGAACCACTTTCTTGCGCTATAAAACGGGGGATATAGCCACAGGTGGTCTTGCAACCGAACCATGTCCTAACTGCAAGAGAACCGTGCCACGAATTATGGGTGATATTGAACGGAAGTCACTATACTTTGACCTGAAAGGTAAAGACGGTACGGTTAGCTTTAACGCCAACGAACTGCGAAAAGTGATGTTTGCCAGGGAAGATGTCTTGCTCTGGTATGCAGAAATTAATAGTGGCGATCCGGAGGATACGTTAAAGGTTGTAGTAAAAGGCGTATCAGGCACTGATGAACAGGCGTTACAGAAAGATCTCCAGGAAAAGCTGCATGATCAATTTAGCATTCCGGTTGCTGTAGAATTGAGCAGCCTTGATGCTGTTGCCAATACAATAGGCATGGAAAAATTTATTACCGAACAGACTATCCTTGATAAACGCAATAGCTAGCTAAGTCATAAATTGTTGACGCAAAGCCCCCTTTATGGGGGCTTTGCTTTACACATTTATGCTTTTTAAAGGCAGCGAATACTTTTCAATATCCCATGATAATGATATAATTGGAAAGCAAATGCAATAATAGTTTGTATACCATTCAAAATGTTTTGAAAGAAGGGCAGGTGTGAAGTTGAGTAAATTACCGGAACCAGTAAATCTGGATACTGTTGCCAAAAGTCTCAATGATGCCGTGTTTATGGTCGATCATGAGATGAATGTGGTATGGTTAAACCAGATGGCTGAAGAATTTTTCCACACAAGTTTTGAAAAGTCCCAGGGAAAGAATATAGCAGAGTTGACAGCTATTACTAAACTTGAAGGCCTGCTGAATGATGTATTTGAGCAGCAAACTCCGCTCAAGTGTTCTTATGAAGAGGCATCGGTAAAAGTTAAAAGGCTTGACGAGCGTTACTTTTTTAAGATCGCCATCAACCCGGTCTTCCATGAGGGTAAATTATGGGGGGCTTTAGTCCAGCTTACTGATGTAACCCGCTTCCACGAAATGGAGAAAATTAAAACAGACTTTGTTTCCATCGTTTCTCATGAATTCCGCACTCCGCTGACAACAATCACAGTGGGGGTGGAGATGCTTAAAGAGGGAATGCTGGGTGATTTAACTCCCAGGGGTAAAGAAGTCCTTGACGCTATTGGTGCTGACTGTGACAGGTTAAGCAGGTTAATTGATAACCTGATGGAGCTATCACGCATTGAATCAGGAACTATTTACGTTGAGGCCGAGCCAACCGATGTAAGCGACCTGGTCCAGGAAGCTGTTCGTCCTCTTAAAATTCAAGCCGAGAAGCAGGGGATCGAAGTTATCACAGACCTTCCGCCCGAGCTTCCCCCGGTTGCTGCGGACTTCAACAAATCAGTCTGGGTTTTAGCAAACCTGGTTGGTAATGCTATGCGTTATACAGACTCAGGTGGAACAATTACTGTCCGTGTCAGGCAGCGTGGCAAGCGCCTCTTTTTCTCTGTCCAGGATACCGGCAGCGGCATACCTAAAGAACATCAGGATAAAATATTCCGGAAATATGTCCAGGTTAGCGGTGAGGGCCGCAAAGGTTCCGGTGGTGTTGGTTTGGGCTTAGCAATTGCCAAAGATATTGTTATGGCTCATGGTGGTGAAATATGGGTTGATAGTGAAGTCGGAAAAGGAACTACCTTTACCTTCACTTTTCCTGTATACCAGGGAAATGAATCTGTTAAACTGCCGGATGCTGATCAAGAAGGAGGTTAAGGTATGAGTAAAAAAGTCTTACTTGTAGAAGATGAAAAAAACGTAATTCTAGGTGTTCGCACCTGCCTCGATGCTGTAGGTTATGATGTGGAAATTGTTGAAGATGGAGAGGAAGCATTAAACTCAGTTAACCGTGAACATCCCGATTTAATATTACTTGACCTTTTGCTGCCAAAAGTCGATGGTTTTGAAGTTTTAAAAACATTAAAAGATAAAGAAGAAACCAGCAAGATCCCAATTATTGTTCTTACTGCCAAAGCTGAAGAAGAAGACAGGCAGAGAGCAATGGATCTAGGGGCAGACAACTATATGACAAAACCTTTTAAACCCCAGGAGTTGTGGGATGTATTGAAAGGCTATTTGCCTGACAATTAAGGAGCAAACTATAGCTTTTATAGTGTTTTACAATAAAAATCAGTATTTTTAAAGGGCACAGTTTACTGTGCCCTTTAAATAAAGAGTTGTTGTAGTTGCCCAGCCTGCTTAAGAAAATCGCGCCCGTTGATTGTTTAGGCTGAAACTGCAGCGGCTTAGCTTCAACCTATTTACAATTTAACCAGGAGGCCGGTCTTATACATGAACGCAGTAAAGTTTGAACAGGGGCCAATTCGTCCCCCCAGTGAGGCGGGAAGCTTACTGCTGCGCATGACTCGTAATTGCCCCTGGAACCGCTGCCTGTTTTGCCCTGTTTACAAAAATGAGAAGTTTAGCAGACGCAGTATTGAAGAAATAAAAAATGACATATTCGCTATAGTTGAAGCAGCAGAAGAAGTCAAGGCTGTTTCTGAAGCAAATGGACTTAATGGTGATATTAACCGCCAGGTGGTCGCAAAAATACAGTCAGAACGCCCAGAACTGCTTCAGGTTGCTTTTTGGTTGTACCAGGGAGGCGAAAATGTTTTTCTACAGGATGGAGACAGCCTGCTTCTACCTGTAGATCAACTAACAGAGATATTAGAACTGCTTATAGAAAAATTTCCCACTATCAAGAGAATAACTTCATACGCCCGTTCAAAGACTTTGCTGAAACGTAATGTAGAAGAGCTGCAAAGGCTTAGAAAAGCAGGTTTAAATCGGATTCATGTTGGCCTTGAAAGTGGTAATGACCAGGTATTGGAATTTATGAAAAAAGGGGTTACCGGTGCGGATCATATTGAGGCAGGTCAAAGGGTAAAGGAAGCAGGTCTATCTTTAAGTGAATACGTTATCCTCGGTCTTGGTGGAGAACAGTGGTGGCGTGAACATGCGCTTGATACTGCAGAGGTAATAAATCAAATTAATCCTGATTTTATAAGGGTTCGAACCCTGGCTGTCCCCAAAATCAGCCCACTTTATGAAAAGGTTGTACAGGGAGAATTCAAACTTCTGTCTGATGACGATGTAATCAGGGAAGAAAAGCTGTTTATTGAAAGCCTGCAGGGCATAAATAGCGAATTTTACAGCGATCATATTTTGAATCTTTTGGAGGATGTAAGTGGCAAGTTGATGGAAGATAAAAATAAAATGCTTAGTATAATCAATGAATACCAGTCCTTGCCCGTTGATAAGCGGGAAAAGTTTCGGCTAGGTAGAAGAACGGGTTATTACAGGACGATGTCCGATATGCAAAATAGCAATTTAGGTGATCCGGTAGAACGTACCTACAGGCAATTGCAGCACAAAGGTATATCTGTGGATGATTATATAGAACAATTAATGCTTCGTTTTATTTAAAATGACAGGCGGTAATAGATATGCGGGTAGCAATATGTATATTAGAACTTTACATTCCCGGAAAAACTTCATTAAAGGGTAAACGCCAGGTAACAAAAAGTTTAATTCAACGTCTGCGTAATAGTTTTAATGTTTCAGTATCTGAAGTTGGCAGCCAGGATCTCTGGCAGCGAACTGAATTGGGCCTGGCAGTTGTCTGTTATAATGGAGCCGGTGCTGATAGCATCATGGAAAAAATCTATAATTTTGTTGAAAAAGAAAATGATGTTGAAATTATTTCTTCACGTATTGAAACTTATTAGACGAGGTAATGTGCTATGACATCAATTAAAAAGGCAACTCAAATTGCTCACCTTCTGGTCAGCCAGGTTTTGCAACCGGGCGATCTGGCCGTTGATGCTACTGCAGGAAATGGAATGGATTCGGTTTTTCTGGCCGGCCAGGTTGGTCCAAAGGGGCAGGTCTATACTTTTGATATACAGGAAGAAGCCCTGACATTAACTGCCAGTAAGCTAAAAGAGCACAATATGGGTCAGCAGGTAACCTTAATTAGGGATGGTCATGAAAAACTATCCGACTACATTAATGAGCCGGTTACAGCATTTATGTATAACCTTGGTTACCTGCCGGGTGGAGGCAGCAGGATAACTACCAGGCTTGATACCACTTTGCGCAGTATACAGCAAGCACTGGTTCTTTTAAAAATGGGAGGAATTATTACGGTAATCATGTACCCCGGGCATCGGGAAGGAAAAGTTGAGAAAGATGGATTGCTGCCGGTTTTTAATAGTTTGCCTACGACACAGTTTGTAGCTCTTCATTATAATTATCTTAACAAGAGCAATGATCCACCAGAACTGGTTGTTGTACAAAAAGTATCATCTGAATGAAAAGTTGAATAAAAGGATTTTGTTTGAACTTTGTCGAACAGAACAGTGTTAAATAACAATTGATTATAAAAACCTGGATAATTGATAGGAGTTTGTCTAAACTGGAATTTAAATTAGACTTGATCGAACAAGAGCTGGCGCTTGTAAATAAGCGTTTGGGTGAAATCATAGAAAGTGCTGGCCCTGAAATCCAAGAGGTCGGTGACTATATTTTTAACGGTACCGGGAAAAGGATTCGTCCCACACTTTTTTTAATTGCTGCTTACCGGGATGGCAAAAATTTATCGCATTTAATAGATGCGGCTGTTGCACTTGAACTTATCCACACAGCATCTCTACTGCATGATGATGTGATAGACCAGGCAGATTTGCGCAGAGGAAAAGATGCGGCTCATATAAAATGGAGCAATAAAATAGCTGTTTTAAGTGGTGATTATCTTTTAAGCCGTGCTTTTGATTTACTGGTAAGCTACCAGGATTGGCCAATGATGAATATTGTTGTAAACATTGTCCGCAATATGTCCGAAGGTGAAGTTGAACAGGCCTTTGCTAATACTTCCATGCCAGACTTAGAAGAAAGGTATTTAAGCTGGATCGGTAAAAAGAGTGCTTCATTTTTTGCCGGATGCTGCGAAGCTGGAAGCCTTTTGGGTGGCGATGGGCGCTCAGAGCAGTTGCTGTGGTCAAAATACGGTTATAACCTCGGGATTGCTTTTCAACTAATAGATGATCTGCTGGATTATACCGGTGACAATTCAGCTACAGGCAAACCAATCTACGGTGATTTAAACAACAGGGTAATTACCCTGCCTTTGATCAGGACGATAAAACAACATCGCAAACAAGAAGTTATAAGCAATTTTATTGAGAATAACCAGGCTTGCGGCAGTCAGATTGGTGTGGTCGCCAGGACAGTTTTAGATGGTGATGGCCCTGCTTATACTTATAAAAAAGCGGAAGAGTATGCTGATAAAGCTGCTGTATTATCCAGGCAGTTGAATTCTCAGCACAAATATAAAGCGCTAGTTTTAGAGCAGCTTGCCCATAACTTATTGTTGAGAAAAAAGTAATATGCATAGAGTAATAACTATAGTAACCGCATAGGAGGGTGGATTGATGCCGGATCGAGCCATTTCCAAGTCTGTAATAAAACGCTTGCCAATTTACTTACGTATTCTGGATCAGTTAATCCAACGTAAAGTAGACATGGTTTCATCAAAAGAACTCAGCTATGAATCAGGATTTACTGCCGAACAAATCCGAAAAGATCTGGCTTATTTCGGTGCATTTGGCACACGTGGGGCCGGATATAACACTGCATATCTCAGGGAAAAAATTATTAAGATTATCGGACTTGATAAAAAAATAGAAACCGTTGTTTTTGGAGCCGGTAACCTTGGTACGGCGCTAACCCGTTATAACTCGACAAAAAACCCCTACGTAAATGTGATTGCTGTGTTCGATCGAGATTCCCGGCTGGTTGGAAAGAAGATTGATGAGATAGATATCTACGCTTTAGAAGATGCTCCCCAGTTTATAGAAAAGCATGGCATCAAGGTAGCGGTTATCTCAGTTCCGGCTGCAGCAGCCCAGGAGGTAACAGACCTGGCAGTACACCACGGTGTAATTGCAATCTTGAACTTTGCTCCGGTAAAACTGAATTATCCTGAACATGTTCAGGTTCACAATGCAGATTTAACCCTGGAACTGCAAAGCTTGATTTATTACAGCTCAGCTGAAGAGGAACGCCTGGAAAGGTTAAGAAAAGAAACAAAGGGAAGTAAATCACCAAAATCTTTTACACTCGAGTGATTTATTGATAATAGTAATAAAATATTTTTACCTGTAAGGCTAGGATTGTATTGACTTTTAGTAACAGCTTTTGTATACTTATCATTGCACATGGAGCTGTGGTGTAGATGGTTAACATATCGGCCTGTCAAGCCGAAGATCGCGGGTTCGAGTCCCGTCAGCTC
>SLBE01000049.1 GCA_007126465.1 Syntrophomonadaceae bacterium
AAGCTGTATAACTTCCTTGCGGGCTCGTTTTAAGTCAATACCAACATTGGAGAGGACCTGGGCGGCAATGCCTTCGCCCTCCCTGACCAGGCCAAGCATCAGGTGCTCGGTTCCAACATAGTTATGCCCGAGATTCTGGCTTTCTTCAATAGCCAGCTCAACTACCCGCTTAGCCCGCGGGGTATAGCTGATGCCCTGCTGAATAACCTTGTCGCCTTTCGGGGTAATCCTTTCTACCTCCTGGCGGACACGGTTTAAATCAACAGACATATTTTGTAGAGCCCTGGCAGCAATACCTGAACCTTCCCGGGCTAATCCTAAAAGCAGGTGCTCGGTACCAATAAAATTGTGATTCAAGCGCTTGGCCTCTTCCTGGGCCAGGACCAAAACCTGCTGAGCTCTTTCAGTAAATCTTCCAAACATAAACATTTAGTTCACCTCTTTTATTGAGCTGTCTATCTTTACAGCTCGTTGTTATTTCATTTAAAGTGGCGGTCCAACGCCTCTCTGACGCGAACCGGCCTTTCGAGATTTTTTTCGCGATCACTCAACTTCTTTCTTGCCATCAACTGCAGGCATCCCGGACGGACCAGCACCAGCAGTTCGTTTAAAAGTTTCTGATCCACCTCTTTAATCAATCCCAGGTCATGACCGAGGCGCAGATCGGAAATCAGCTGGATCGCTTCCTGGAAACTCATTATTCTGGCATGCTTTAGCTGTCCCAGGGCACGCCAGGCTTTATCTGACAATTCGTCTCTTTTCTTGTCAAGTAAAGTCTGACGTGCATTTTGCTCCTGCTCAATAACCTGGCAAATTACACTGGACAAATTGGTGATGATCTCTTCTTCATTCTGGCCCAGGGTAACCTGGTTTGATACTTGTGCCAGGTTGCCGACAATTTCGGTTCCCTCGCCATAGAGACCTCTCACCATTAACCCGACCTGTGACAGGGCACCCAGGTAACGGCTGATCTGCCCGGTCATCACCAGGGCGGGCAAATGCATCATTACAGATGCCCTGAGCCCGGTCCCGATATTAGTGGGACAGGCTGTCAGGTAGCCAAATTTTTCATCAAAAGCATACTCAAGTTCACTTTCAAGAATATCATCAAGTTTACCTGCCTCAGACCAGGCTTCCTCAAGTTGCAAGCCGGGTAAAATAGCCTGTATGCGGAGATGATCCTCTTCATTTATCATCAGGCTTACATCTTCTTCCGGTCGGAGAAGCAGGGCTCCATGCTTTGCGTTTCTGGCCAAAAAGAGACTGATCAGGTGCTTTTCAACCAGGGCCTGCCTCTCGAGCTCGGAAAGCTGATCCATCAATAAATACTGGAAATCAGCAAAGCCGGCTTTACCCTGTGTGACAGACATTATTTTTTTTAGAACCTGCTCTGTTTCATCCCCTGAAGCAAGACAGGGAAAAGGGTGATGCTGCAGGTTCCTCGCTGCCCTAACCCTTGAGCTGATTACTATATCATTTTCCGGGCCGCTTCCAACCATCCAGCGGCTCAGGTTGAACTCTAGCTGTTTCAATGTTCTTCTCCTTCTTGGTTGTGTTCGGCTTCTTCATTTTCTGCATTTTTCCTGGCAATGTCCTGCTCTATTTCCCTGATTCGATCACGAAGCTGGGCTGCCTTTTCAAATTCTTCATTTTGCACCTTTGTCTGCAGCTCATCCTTAAGCTGATCTAATTCTCTTAAAATATTAACCCGTTCGCGCGCTTTTTCAGGCACTTTTCCGGTGTGGATACTTCCGCCGTGAATTCTTTTCAGCAGCGGCTTTAGCTTATCCTCAAAAGCAGCGACACAATCACTGCACCCCAGGCGTCCCACCTGGCCAAACTGGGCAAAAGTCAGGCTGCATGAAGGACATTTCTTATCATCTGCCAACATTTCTTCACGTTTTCCGTATAATCCCTGGTTAAGCATACTTGAAAACAGTTTATGCAGTGAAAACTGCGGCTCAAAGGAAAGGTCAAGTTCATCTTTTTTCCGCGCACAGGATTCGCAAAGGTTTAACTCTGACTGATTGCCGTTTACATTTTTTACTATATGTATATTTGCTTCATTTTGCCGGCATTCCTGGCATAACATGCAAAACACTCCATTA
Source organism: Syntrophomonadaceae bacterium (assembly GCA_007126465.1). Taxonomy (GTDB): domain Bacteria; phylum Bacillota; class Dethiobacteria; order DTU022; family DTU022; genus T3SED10-7. The sequence goes on from SLBE01000049.1 coordinate 2,109, forward strand.
CCTTTTTAATAGCCCGGTTTAATTAATTTATGCAGGGCTTCTTTAAATATCCTGTGCCTGAGTTCGATACTCTGCTCCGGGTTCAATCCCAGGGCCTCATAAATATCTTTCCCCGTTACTACCTCCAGTATGGCAGCCTCACGCCTGGAGATTATCTTTTCTTCTCTCATGCGCTCTATCAACTGCCTTAGCCTTTCAGAATCGTAACTATTTTTACAGGCATCCTCTATTAATTCCTGAAGAATCTTTGCCTGCTCGCCGTTAATACGATAAATCTTGATGCAGCCGCTGCCACCCCTTCTGCTTTCAACCAGGTAACCTCTTTCCGGCGAAAACCGCCTCTCCAGGACGTAGTTGATCTGAGAAGGGACACAAGAAAATTTTCCGGCCAGTTCACGCCTTTTGACTTCAATACACTGATCTGAGCTGAGTGCCAGCATTTTTTTAATATATTCTTCAATATAATCTGTTAAATTTGGCATTTTGACTGGCCTTCCCTTGAATCTGACCTTCTCTGACCAATATTATGTTACCTCAAATACCGGACTATAGCAAGGCCAAATTTAGGGATGAAGAGTTTCTGTGAAGGTTAATACGGGGTTTTTAGTCATTTTTCTTGTATTAGCGGCGTTATACTGCTGATTATGATAGTATTTGTTAGGCTAAATTGGCGCTCTTCAAACCCAGTCGATTATTTTACGCCATTTTCTTCAGCCGGCAAAGATAATTAAATAACACGTAAGCGACCATGACCGGCTAGAGAACCTTTCCATCACCATGATCGCTTCTTACTATTTCATTCCTCCAGATTATTTCCCTGATCTCATCTATCTTATATAAAGCATCAAACAACTCAGTCAGCTGCAAACCCCCGGGCATTTCGACTAAAAAATCAATGGTAATGATTTGCTGACCGCTTTTTTCATCTATTTCCGGATCGCCAAGTTCAGTTTGCCTGATATTGACCATTCTATCACCAAGTTCAGCTCCTATAGAACCAAGCAGACCGGGCTGGTCAACGGCCCTGACGCGCAGGTTGTTCATACGGCGGCGAGAAAAAAAGACAGATTCAGCTTTCCTGAGCAGGAGCAGGCTGATCAAAACAAAAACCGTGGTCAGGGTTGCGCCAAGGTAAAAACCGATCCCTGCAGCCAAACCGACTCCGGAAACGACCCAGATGGTTGCTGCCGTAGTCAAACCGCGCACGCTGCCGCGCTGCTGCAGAATGGTGCCTGCGCCTAGAAAGCCGATCCCGGTAACCACCCCGGCGGCAATTCTGCCAGGATCAGCCAGAAAGCCCTCGCCCATCTGCCCGGTAAAACCATAGGCCGATACCATCATGATCAGGGCAGAGCCTGAACAAACCAGGATATGGGTACGAAAACCGGCCGGACGGTTATGCCTCTCCCGTTCAAAACCGATCACGCCGCCCAAAACTACTGATAGTAGTAATCTTAAAGCTATCTCCCAGCCTTCAATAAACATATATCGCTCCCACCTTTAAGTAAAAAGATACTGGGCTGCAGCAGTAGCGGCAATCGCTCCATCTGAAGCGGCTGTAATAACCTGGCGCAGATATTTCTTGCGAATATCGCCGGCAGCATATACTCCATCAATGGAGGTTTCCATTTTGCCGGAGGTTATGATAAAGCCCCTGTCGTCTCTTTCCATTTCCACCCCTTCTAGAAAGCCGGTCTTCGGTTTACGGCCGGCATAGATGAAGAGACCCTGCACATCAAGATCACGATCCTGGCCATCCTGCTTTATTTTTAAGCCATCTACTTTTTTTTCTCCCTCAATTTCACTGATAGTGGTATTCCAGAGAATTTCAACGGAAGGGATTTTCATTACTTTATCCTGCAGCCAGCTGCAGCCGCGGAACTGATCGCGGCGGTGAATAAGGTAAACTTTTTCGGCAAAACGGGCTAAAAATATAGTCTCTTCCAGGGCTGCATCGCCACCGCCAACCACGGCAACGTTCTTGCCCCGGAAAAAGGCGGCATCACAGGTGGCACAGTAGGATACCCCGCGCCCGAGCAGTTCGGTTTCTCCTTTTACACCAAGCAGGTTAGGCTCCGTGCCGGTAGCTATCAAGACAGTTTTTCCGGCAACACTACCGGAGATGGTTTCCACTTTCTTAACTTCTCCTTCAAGGGTTACATGTTCCACCTGGGTCATCTCAACGGGAACATCGAGGCTTTCCATTTGCTGCTGCAGCAGCATTCCGAATTCGGCTCCGGAAATTCCTTCCGGAAAAGCCGGGTAGTTATCAAGGCGGTCGGTTGATACAATTTCTCCGCCTATATTCATTTGTTCAATGATTATAGATGCAAGACCGGCCCTGGCAGCATAGATAGCAGCCGTTGCTCCGGCCGGGCCACCGCCGATTATAACCATATCGTAAATTTTTTGTTCATTCATTACATTACCTCCTGCCGGTTGTTTAATGGTTATTATCCGCCATATGACCAATACTGTCAATAAATTGAGCCCTGCAAGTATAGAGATTTATGATGTTGTGGTATAATGTTCTCAGAACAATTGCAACCAAGTTTATGGAATTGGAAGGAGGCAGATAAAATGAAAGAACAAGTGGAAAAAGCCCTGGATAAAATTCGTCCGGCCCTGCAAAGGGATGGTGGCGATGTTGAACTGGTGGAAGTTGGAGACGACGGAATCGTTAAGGTCAGATTAACCGGCGCCTGCGGCGGATGCCCCATGTCCCAGGTTACCCTGAAGCAGGGGATTGAAAGAGTTCTAAAGCAGGAAGTTTCAACTGTAAAAGAAGTCGTCTCAGTATAAGTTACCGGAATCTAAAAAGCCCGGGGCAACCCGGGCTTTTTACATGTCCGAGACAAAGGGACGCTTCTGAGACAAAGGGCCGTTTCTCTCCGTCTCACTTGTTTTAAGCCTATGTGGATGGCAAACACTTGTGCTGTTCTAACTACACAGCCCTGCGGAAAAAATAGAATATAATAACGGGCAAAATAATGACGTTGGGAACACAATTGAAGCAAAGAATGAAGCGAAGGCGAGACAAAGAGAAACGTCCCTTTGTCTCTATGCTTTTTTGGAGGTTTGCAATTTGACTGAAATATACCTCGACAACAGCGCAACGACCAAACCCTACCAGGCTGTAATTGACCTGACCGGCCGTATCCAGTCTGAATCATTTGGTAATCCTTCTTCCATGCACGGTAAGGGGATCGAGGCTGAAAAGCTGATTGCAACGGCTCGGCGAAAGGTTGCTGCAGTTTTTGAAGGGCACGAAAAAGAAATATATTTTACTTCAGGCGGCACCGAAGCCAATAACCTGGCTATAAAAGGCGCCGCTTATCGCAGCCGGCGCCGCGGCAATCACCTGGTTACAAGCACTATCGAGCACCCCTCAGTTTTAAGCTGCTTTCAGTTCCTGGAGCAGGAAGGTTTTACTGTAAGCTATTTAGAGGTAGACCGCCAGGGGTTGGTTCGCCAGGAACAGCTTGAAGATATTATCGGCAGTGAAACTGTGCTGGTCAGTATTATGCATGTAAATAATGAAATTGGTTCAATTCAGCACCTTGAAGAACTGGGCAGGATTATTAAAAACAAATGCCCCGAAGCACTTTACCATGTAGATGCCGTTCAGTCATTCGGCCGCTTACCGTTAAAACCTGTTGCCTGGAAAGCCGACATGGTTACAGCAAGCGCACATAAAATTCACGGCCCCCGGGGTGCTGGATGCCTGTGGGTTAAAAAAGGTACCCTGCTGCAGCCTTTGCTTCACGGTGGTGGGCAGGAGTACGGGCTGCGCTCCGGCACTGAAAATACAGCTGCCATAGCAGGGTTTGGATTGGCTGCAGAAATTTGCAGCACCGGGCTTACAGAAAAAGCGGCTGAACTTGTTGATTTAAAACAGGCTTTTTATCGGAAACTGCTTGAGGCAGGCCCATCTTTTGCAGTAAACGGACCGAACCCGCGAGAGAGCGCGCCGCACATTATTAATCTTTCTTTTCCGGGGCTCAAGGCGGAAATGCTGCTGCATGCTTTGGAAGAAAAGGGAGTTTATGTTTCTGCAGGCTCAGCCTGTCATTCAAAACACCCGGACCCAAGTCATGTTTTAGAAGCTATAGCAACAAACAAAGAGAGTCTGGATAGTGCCCTGCGATTTAGTTTTTCCGGCTTTAATACCGTGGAAGAAGTAGAAACAGCCGCAGGAATTACAGCAGAAGTAACAGCAGAGCTTAGAAAATATTTTAGCTGATCAGCCGAAGCGGCCATAATAAAGCATAGCCTTCTTAAAAACTTCGCTCACTGATCGTTTCGGTTTTCTTAGACAGTTTGTAATGCTGGGATATTTTAGTTCTTGAGATTGGAGACAGTAAAAATATGAAGGCAAAAGTTCTGGTCAGATATGGTGAAATCGCTCTAAAGGGCAAAAACCGTGGTGAATTTGAACAGCAGCTGCAAAGTAATTTAAAAAACGCCGTTAGCGATTTAGGTGGCAGAGTTGCACGCCTGCACGGCCGCCTGCTGGTTACCGGGCCTGAGCAAAACTTTGACAAAATTATTGACCGGACCAGCAAAACCTTTGGTGTCGTATCAGTCAGCAAGGTCCGTGAAACTGAACTGGATCTGGAAAAGATAAAAGTTCTTGCCGCAGAGATTGCAAGTGAGATTCCGCCAGACAAACTTGCTTTTCGAGTTGATACTCGTCGATCAAATAAAGACTTTCCCTATGATTCACAGGAAATTAATCACTCGCTCGGAGCTTACCTGCAGTCAATCAGGCCCGAGCTGGTAGTAAATTTAAAAAATCCCGACTTTACCATCTATATTGAGGTCGGCTTCGATAAGGCTTACATCTACCAGGACCGGGTTGCCGGTCCGGGCGGCCTGCCACTTGGCGTTACCGGGCGCTGCCTGCTTTTACTTTCGGGTGGAATTGACAGCCCGGTAGCTGGGTGGCTGGCCATGAAAAGAGGAATGGCCTTGGAGGCCCTGCACTTTCACAGCTTTCCATTTACCAGCCGGCGTGCCCAGGAAAAGGCCGTCGATCTTTGCCGTAAGCTGGCCGTATATGGTAACGTAATCCGGCTGCACATGATCAGCGTTACCAGCATTCAAAAAGAAATCAATGAAAATTGCCCCAAAGATTACAGCATCATCCTGCTCAGGCGGATGATGTACCGCCTGGCTGAAAAGCTCTCCCTTCAGCATAATTTACAGGCCCTCGTTACCGGGGAAAGCCTGGGCCAGGTGGCCAGCCAGACCTTAGAGAGCATCGAAGTTGTCAGCAAAGCTACCAGTATGATGGTTTTAAGACCACTCGTTGGAATGGATAAAACTGAGATTATAAATAAAGGGATTGAGATAGACACCTATGAAACTTCAATTCTACCTTACGAAGACTGCTGTACCGTTTTCCTGCCTAAAAATCCGGTAACCAGGCCCAGGCTTGAAAATGTTTTGCAGCATGAAGCTAACCTGGATATTGACGCACTGGTTGATGAAGCGCTTGCTACCCTGGAGACAAAAACAGTAGCTGCAAGATAAAACCGGAGCGGGACAAAAGCAGGGCAAGGGGAAGTATTCCTAGTCCCAGCAAGCGAAGCCGTTTCTCTTTTTCTTATTCTTCTTTCTTGAGGCGATCATCGAGGCTTTCCTGCATAACTGCATCAAGCAGAACTTCCGGTCCCGGAAAGCGGGCCTTGTCTTTGGTCAGCTTTGAAAAGTAGAGGGCATTAGTAGGGCACCAGTTCAGGCAGCGCAAACAGTACATGCAGTGGTTATATCTGACGGGAAAGTCGTCATCATCTACTTCAATCAAACCCTGGGGGCACTGCTGCACGCAGGTCCAGCACTGAATGCATTCACTCCTATCAACCCCGAAGCCGAAAAGTAAATGGTTAAGAATAAAGTCTACTCCGTATGAGTAGGCCAGACGGTAAGGAATGCCGACCATTTTGTCCAGCAAATTGTTTCCTTTATACCAGTAGGGAACTCCGTAATAAAGCGATTGAATATATTCAAGGAATAAGAAAATATTTTTGCGGGCCTGGTAACTCTTTTTCACTAAAAGACGTCCCGTTTTCACATGATCAAAATTTTTGCGGATGATAGCACTGGCTGAATAAACAAAGGACTGATCAAGGTGTCCCACATATTTAAAACCTTTCATGGTTAAAAGTTTTCTCATAAAAG
>SLBE01000092.1 GCA_007126465.1 Syntrophomonadaceae bacterium
ACAACTCTCGCTCATTATTACTGGTCAGGACAACGACCGGGATATGTTTAGCCGAAATAGTGCCCAGCTCCGGGACCGATACCTGAAAGTCTGAGAGCACCTCGAAGAGAAACGCCTCGAACTCAGGATCACATTTATCAACTTCATCAATCAAGAGCACTGCAGGCTTTTCAGCTTGAATAGCTCTCAACAACGGCCGTTCCAGCAGATATTCCCTGGAGAAAAGATCCTCTTCCCGAATCTGCTCTTCTTCCAGTGATCTGTTCATCTGAATCCGCAGCAGCTGCCGCTGGTAGTTCCATTCATAAAGAGCCTTGGTTTCGTCAAGACCTTCATAACACTGCAGGCGAATTAAATCAGTCTGCAGTATTTCCGCCAAGACTTTACCCATCTCGGTCTTACCTACACCGGGCGCTCCTTCTATCAGGATCGGTTTTTGCAAATCAATAGCCAGGAACACTGTCAGCAAAGTGCTTTCGTCACAGATATAGCCAACTTTATCAAAGCTCTTTCTTAAAGTATTTAAATCCATTTCTTATCATCCTTCACAATTTGTCTGTTAAAATAGCTATTTATCTAATTAACCTGCATCGTTTGGCACTACCAGGCCTGCTAAAAATAACTGGAGCGATCAGCGAGCGAAGTTTTCTTTAGCAGGCTGACTGAGCAGCTACCTTTTTCCATTAATTTTGCTCCCTTATTAATGATACTATAAGTGGCTGAGAGGGGCAAATATCACCATCAAAGATAAGTGTGCCAGGGGAGATGGATCTCCTGACACACTTTTTCAGACTGAAATTTAATTTCCACCGCGCTAGGCTAATCACCTCAGAAACTGTCACACCAAACCTTCCAACCCTTACAAATAATCTTTAAAACTTGTAGCTGCTGCCGGGAGGAACTACCACACAGCTGCTGTCAGTTTTCTGTTCAATTTTCTTTTTGAACTCTTCGGGGTCGGCTTCTATCGGCGGCCAGGTGTTATAGTGGTAGGGGATCACGGTCTTAGCTTTAAGAAATGATGCCGCAACCACTGCATCATCAATACCCATGGTGAAATTATCGCCGATCGGCAGAAGAGCAAGATCGAGGGTGTCGAGTTCGCCGATAAGTTTCATATCACCAAAGAGCGCTGTGTCACCCGCAAAGTAAATATTTTTTCCATAATAGTCTACTACAAAGCCGCAGGCATGGCCGCCGGGAATGCCTGATCCATGAAATGCAAGGGTCAGCTTAACTGAACCAAAAGGATAGCTGCTTCTTCCACCAAGATGCTGGGGGTGAGAATTTAACCCCTTTTCACCCGCCTGTCCTGCAATTTCTGCAGTTGAGATAATTGTTGCTCCGCTTTTTTCTGCAATCTTGTAAGCATCACCGAGATGGTCAAAATGACCGTGTGATACCAGTATAAAATCAGCCTTTAGATCATCAACTGTAACCGATGCCTGGGGATTGTCAGTTATATAAGGATCAAATAAAAGGATTTCCTTACCTTCCTCGCCAAGCATAAAGCCGGCATGGCCCAAAAAAGTTATTTCCGGCATAATAATACCTCCCTCAATTTGATTAAATTAGTGATCTCTTAATAATAATTTTATCACAGAGAACTGTTTAATCAAATAATTATGATTATTGCTTATTTCTATGCTAATATAGGAATTGAAAACATATCAGATAAGTTGGTGATAATGAAATGGCTAACTATGAGCGTATTGTCAAAAGTATTGAAGAAGAGAATGAAAATTTAATAAAAATGGCCAGGGAGATTCACAACAATCCTGAAACAGGACGAAACGAATTCATTGCCGTAGATTTAATTACAAAGTACCTGGAAAGTAAAGGTTTTAAAATTTTCCGCGGTGTCGGTGGCCTGAAAACTTCTTTTATGGCCAGCAAAGGAGAAGAAGGCTACCATGTAGGATTTTGCGCAGAATATGATGCCCTGCCGGAAATAGGACACGGATGCGGACACAACCTGATCGCCATCGCTTCAGTTGCAGCAGGAGTTGCCCTTGCTTCAGCAATAGAAAATCAACCCGGGCGAATCTCAATTATAGGCACTCCTGATGAAGAAGAACATGGAGGTAAAGTGGACCTGGTCAGGCTGGGCGTTTTTGATGATATAGATGCAGCAATGATGTTTCACCCCGATTGTGCAACCCGGATTCACATAGATTCTTTGGCCTGCAGGGATTATAAATTTATATTCCATGGCAAAAATGCCCATGCTTCCAGTGAGCCCTGGGAAGGGCGCAATGCTCTTGATGCAGTAATCCAAACTTTCAACAATATTAACGCCCTGAGACAGCATCTGAAAGACAATACCCGCATTCATGGTATTATTACCGAGGGAGGGGTCGCTGTTAACGTTATCCCCGATCGGACTGCTGCCAATTTCCTAATCAGGGCCAGCAACAGCGAATATTTAAAAGAAGTTGTAGAAAAAGTTATTAATTGTGCCCGCAGCGCTGCTATTGCAACCGGAACAGATCTCGAAGTAAGTGAGTCTGATTATCCTTATGAAGCAATGCTCAGCAATAAAGTACTTGGTGACACATTCGCCGCAAGCCTTGACGAAGCCGGTTATAGCGTGGAATCGAAACATGATGTGGGAATCGGCTCTATTGATATGGGCAATGTCAGCCGTGTCACTCCTTCAATTTACCCGATGCTGGCATTGACAGACGAATGGGTGCCGAGGCATACTTTTGAATTTGCCTCATTATGCGATACTGAACAGGCTTACGAGGTAATGCTGACTGCGGGTAAAGCCATGGCAATTACCGGTCAGAAAGTGATAAATGACCGGGAACTGCAGAAGAAAATAAAAGAAGACTTTTTAAATCAGCTGGACCAGGCGGGGGAATAAGGATAGGACTCGAATATTTGCAATAATAACCTGCCTGTAATATTGTTGTAATCTTATACCTCTATAATATTAAGTGAGTTGACCCCCTCTTTTTAAATAGTTATTGAGCACAGTTATTTGCTGTGCTCATTTTTTTATAGGCTTAACTCAGCATAAAAAATCAGTGTAATAACAAACCAGATAATAGTTAACATAATGTTTTATAGCCTCGATTATTTGCCATAGATGAAGAAAATAATATTTTTATAAATGCTCTATATATCAGGTATTTACAGGTTGTTAGCATTAGACATTGCCCTGTTATAGCTTTAAATTAGTTGACATAAGCTTTGTCCTGTGATATGCTAAAAATGTTGTATGTTTGATTTTGAAGTGAGAAGAGGAGAAAGCTATGAAAAAATATATTGGATTGATGGTTGTCTTAAGCATAGGCTTTGCTTTGGTTACTACAGGTTTTACCGTAAGTACATCTGATCCTGAACCACTGACCAGTCAAATTTGGGCGGTCAGCGTTACTGCAGAACCCGGAGAAGTCGGTTCATTAAGTCAGAATTTCGAAGCAGCTCACGGGGCATATGAAAATGTCGGTGATGATGACTATGTAGGCGATTACTTTAACATTGAGCAGGAGTCCTACGTTTCATCCGGTGAAACCAAACGCTATATCGATATCAGCAGCCCATACTCCGGCGCTTACCTAAGTGAAAACATGACTGTAATCGGAATGGCCTCAATTCGGGATTCTTTTGCAATGGAGAATTTCCCGGCAGGCTCAGCTGCAACAATTAACTGGTTTGATCTTTTTTAAGCAGTCAAATAAGAATTGTGATTTTCATTAACTTGTAGAGAAAGGTGAAATTAACCTTTCTCTATTTTTTTCAGCTAATATCTTTTAATATTCAGCAATTTATGGTGTCGACATTGAAAAAGCTGGACAATACGTTAAACGGTAAGGGGCCTGGATATGTTATCCAAACCCCTTACCGTTTAAAATATGGAGCCGGCAAGAGGACTTGAACCCCCAACATGCTGATTACGATTCAGCTGCTCTACCATTTGAGCTATGCCGGCAAAACGCATAAATATTATAGCTCAGTTTGTCAAGCACTTCAACCGGATTCAGTCTGACGGTAATCTTTGGCCAGATCAAGATAATTACGGTACATCTCTGCTTTAACCGGCAGTTGATCCTCTTCCAGGGTTTTTACAACTTTTCCAGGCGAGCCCATAACCAGTGAGCGTGGTGGTATTTCAGTCCCCGGCGTAATCAAGCTGCCCGCGGCAATCAGGCTATCCTGGCCGATTACAGCTCCATTAAGAATAACCGATCCCATTCCGATAAGCGCTCCATCCTCTACAATGGCGCCGTGTATAACTGCATTGTGGCCTACTGTAACCCTGCGTCCGACCCTGGTTGGCGTTGCAAAGTCAACATGTATCGTTACATTATCCTGAATATTGCTTTCTTCCCCTATTGTTATTTCGTCCATATCGCCACGGATTGCAGCACCGTACCAGATACTGGCACGGGAACCGATCTTCACATTGCCAATGACGTAAGCATTGGGGGCAATAAAAACATCTTCCTTGATTTCAGGTTTATAGTTCTTGTAAGGCAGTAAGGGCATCTTATCGTCTCCTTTTAAAATTATCTTGTAACTATCAGGCCCGCTAAAAAACTTCTCTCGCAGATAGTTTAGGCTGAAACTGCAGCGGCTTAGCTTCAGCCTTGCACCCGGTTTATTCTTTTATCCCGTTATAGTAAGCCTTCGCTCCCTGATCGCTGCGTGCAAAATTAGGATCCGACACAGGCTGGGCAGTGATAATTTACTTATTTATCCGAAACCCTGCTAAGCTCAATATCTCCCCAGGCCGCAATCTTATCAGAACATATAACCAGAGCACCGGAAATTCCTTCCACGCTTTTTGCAAACTCCAGTGCCGCCTCCAGGTCATCTGCAACCTGAACCAGGTTTCCCATGGCTGTTGCTGCAGCATCTGCCAGGGCGCAGGACTCTGAAACTGCTACCGCTGCATCCGCCTTTCCCATGCTATAGGAAGGTCCAAGCGTTCCTGAAGAAGCGCAAACGCCAATAGGTGTTTGAGATGGATGAACCTGCAGGGCTAACTTTCCGCTTAATGGTGAACTGCCCGCGTATATACCTACACTGACCGGCTGAACTACTTTTAAAAAAATATCACCGCCATTTTCAACAATTACTTCGGGTGATTTTTGCAGCAGGTATTTACCTGCTTCTTCAGCAAACATGCCGGCTACCGCTGCCATCGGACCCACACCGGCCAGGTTACCGGCCCTGACCATCTTTCTGACTATGTCAGGCGCCGTCGGCTGCAGCAGGAAAGGCTCAAGAGATTTGGCAAAGTCAGGATTGCGCTCCAGGTAAGTTTCAAGGATTAGTCGTATTTTCCAGACCTGCTGTTCTGTTTCTTCAGGCAGCTCTTCGTAAAATGCACTGCTGCCTACAGCTACCCATAAGTCAGTTTCTTTAACCGTAACATGAAAAGAGTGCAGCCTGACCCCTTTTGCAGCAGTGCGGTAAATTCGTTTGCTGTTCATCACTGAAAATTAGCATTCTCAACAAGAGTTTCCATGGCCCTGGCCGGGCAGGCGCGCAAACAAAGTTCACAAACGATACATTTTTCCTCTGAAAAACGTACCTTCATATCGGGCCGCTCGAACATTAGTGCCTCAGTCGGGCAAATCACCGTGCAGGCACCACAGTGAGTACATAGATCTGAACGCCAGATAATCTGCTGCTCTAAGTTTAGTATTTGCAAGCCCTGTTCATTTAACCATTCCACTGCGCGCTGATAATTAGCTTCGCTGCCGCTTAATTCCATCATCAGGCGGCCTTCTTTTTTAGGGTTAATATCTGCCCTTAAAATATTTACCATCAAATCAAAGTCTTTAATCAAGTGATAAATGGTCGGCTGCTCAACTATATGCGGCGGGAAGCGCAAAACAATTTTCTGTTTAATCATAACGTCCCTTCCCCCTTATCCGGGTCGCGCTGGGGCATCGGCTTCAAAGATATTCCTGCATCTGCCGAAGGAAGCTTTATAGCGGGCTCTGTCAGGGTAAAGTGTCCTTTGGCAATCCACTCCTTCAGGGTTGCCGCTATTTCCCGTGCCCCGGCATAACTGGATAATGATGCAGTCGGCACCTTTTTCCCCTGCACAGAAATAGAGCCGCTCTTAAGATCAGCATAGCTAACCAGCCCCAGGTTGCCGCTCTCCCTTTGTGGGTAACCTTTTTCGTAATCAACTACCGGCGCCTTAATATCTTCATCACGCACAGCGCAGTACCCCATTATTTCTTCGTTGAGGATAGGGATGGGGATACCAACCCCCACCTGCATAGTTGCTCCGTAACCAAGATAACTCAATCCTCTCAGCCAGCGCGGCTGCATTTGCTTGAGATCGCCAGTTAAGGCCAGGGTGGCGGCCGGTCCTTCCGGAAGGCCTTTCTGGTCGCGGCTGGCAGACGGGTTATGCTGAGTACCATGCCAGGCCACGTAGCCGATACCACCACCGAGAAAAATACGGGTACCCATGCCAATTGTTTTTAAGAGGGGATCATTGAAAAGCGGGCTCAACTGCCCGGCCGAACTATAGTTAGCGTTTCCCATCTTCGGCTTTAATATCCCCATATAGGTGTAAATTGTCTTATCACCGAGATTAACGGCTACGTTATAGTTTTGATATGCGTTGCGGGGATTATAAAGAACCGCTTCGTTTATTTCATCGAGCCGGAAGCTGGTTTCAATTTTCTTCAGGGGGTAGCAATCTGTTCCATAAGAACTAGCTTCAAGACGGATTTCTTTGCCGGCCACCAGATCTTCTATAACATGGCCACCACCGTAAATAAAATCCCCGGGGTGTTTCAGGTTTGTGGGGTCGGTTGGAGGAAGGGCTGTGGCCCCCAGGTATAAATCGACCGCTGCTATCCCGGCATAGGCGGCAACATCATTTAAGTATACTTCACCTAACTTTATACGCGGCTGCGGATGACCCAGGTTCAGGAATACACCAGAAGAGCACATCGGCCCGAAAGTTCCGGTAGTTACAACATCAACTTCTTCTGCCGCCTTAACAGTGCCTTTTTCCTCCACAACCCCAATTATCTCTTCCGCTGTTAAGACCACTGCTTTTCCGGATTTAATTTTACGATTGATCTCTTCAATGCTTCGATTTACTTTCACTTAAACACCTCCTGCGGAGAGCTACTTTTCAGCAATCAGCGCTGCCAGGTCAATCAACCGGCAGGAATAGCCCCACTCGTTGTCATACCAGGCTACGATACGGACCATATTGTCCTCGACCACCATAGTAGACTGGGCATCGAGTGTTGATGAATAGGGATTCCCCTGGTAATCAACCGAGACAAGCGGTTCTTCACTGTATGCAAGGTATGGTGAGCCCTCTGCAGCTTTCTTAAAAGCCTCATTAACATCTTCAGCTGTTACGTTCTTTTCCAATACTGAAACAAAGTCTACCAGCGATACAGTCGGGGTAGGAACCCTGATGGCAAACCCGTCAATTTTTCCTTTTAACTCAGGAATAACTTCACCCACGGTCTTGGCTGCCCCGGTTGAGGTTGGAATCAGGGAAAGGGCAGCAGCCCTGGCCCGGCGGGGGTCCTTGTGGGGGAAATCATGCAGATTTTGATCGTTGGTATAAGCATGGGTTGTATTCATGAGACCTTTTACCAGGCCAAAATTTTCATGCAGCACTTTAACCAGGGGTGCCAGGGCATTTGTAGTGCATGAGGCATTGGAAATTACATAGTGCTTTTCAGGATCATACTTATGTTCATTTACACCAAGGACAAACACTTCATCCACCGCTGCAGGTGCTGATATGATCACCCTTTCTGCCCCGGCTTCAAGGTGTGCTGCCGCTGCATCACGCTTGGTGAAAATACCGGTAGATTCAATTACCACGTCAACTCCTGCATCTTTCCAGGGTATTTTGGCCGGTTCACGCTCAGAAAAAACCCTGACCCTCTCGCCGTCAATTAAGAAGCCCTGGTCATCGGTTTTTAATTCAGCATCAAGTATCCCGTAAACAGAATCGTATTTTAGCAAGTGTGCAAGGGATTCTCTGTCGGATAGATCATTAACTGCGACCACTTTCACCTTCTCGTTATTTAGGGAAGCGCGCAAGGTCATCCTTCCGATTCGTCCGAAACCATTAATTCCTACTTTTAACATACAACATCCTCCTTCTTACATTAAAGTTTTGGCAACTATAGCTTTACATGAATTTATTATATCATTTATTAAGGTTATTAAAACAGGGATCTTAACGCTGCCCGGG
>SLBE01000207.1 GCA_007126465.1 Syntrophomonadaceae bacterium
CCTGCTGCAGGCTTCACTTCGTCGCCTAATTTATTGCACTCGCTTTACGTTCGCTCCAGACTTTGCTAAAAGGCAGATTCAGGTCTGTACTTTATGCTCGCTTAAGTTTCTTGAGCAGGCTGAGAAGCTGAGAAATATCTTGAATTAGTCAGGTGGCAATCTTTTCAGCTGTGCTACTTTCCGATATACTATGATTGTAGATTCAACAAAGGGGGAGGAAAATGGAAAAAGTAACAGTTAGACAGCTTGTTACTGATGCAGAAAAGTTTGCCGATCAAGAGGTTACCGTTAATGGCTGGATCAGGAATAACCGCGACCAGAAAGCTTTTGGCTTTATTGCCCTGAACGACGGGACTCATTTTAATACCCTGCAGATTGTTTATGAAAAAGATAAAATATCCAATTTTGATCAGACAGCCAGGATGGGTGTCGGTTCAGCTATAACTGCCAGCGGTACGTTGGTCCTTACCCCTGAAGCCAGGCAGCCATTTGAATTAAAAGCTAACCGGGTTGAACTGGAAGGGTCTTCACCGGAGGATTATCCAATTCAGCCCAAGCGTCACAGCAGGGAATTTTTAAGAGAAGTGGCTCACCTGCGGCCGAGGACTAATCTTTTTAACGCTGTATTCAGGGTTCGTTCAATGCTTGCTTTTGCCATACACCGGTTTTTCCAGGAAAAAGGGTTTATATATCTTCATTCCCCGATTATTACCGCCAATGATGCTGAAGGAGCCGGTGAACTGTTCAGGGTTACAACCCTTGACCCAAAGGACCCACCCCAAACCGAGGATGGGCGGGTTGACTATAACCAGGACTTTTTCGGCAAAAAGACAAACCTGACTGTCAGTGGTCAGCTTGAAGCAGAGGCTTATGCCCTTGCTTTTAAAGAAGTATATACATTCGGGCCGACATTCAGGGCGGAAAATTCTAATACTCCCCGCCATGCAGCTGAATTCTGGATGATTGAACCGGAAATTGCCTTTGCCGACCTCAATGACAATATGGATCTGGCCGAAGAAATGATAAAATATCTGATCAACTATCTCCTAGATAAAGCTGAAACGGAAATGTCTTTCTTTAACCAATTTGTTGATAAGGGTTTGCAGGAACGCCTGGAGAATATTGCTAGCGCAGAATTTGTTCGCATAAGTTATACAGAAGCAATAGAAGCCCTGGAAAAGGCGAAAGAAAAGTTTGAATATCCGGTTGAGTGGGGCAAAGACCTGCAAACCGAGCATGAACGTTACCTGACTGAAAAAGTTTATCATAAGCCGGTGTTTGTTAAAGATTATCCCAAAGAAATTAAGGCTTTTTACATGCGCGTAAACGATGATCAAAAAACAGTTGCGGCAATGGACCTTTTAGTTCCCGGAGTGGGAGAAATAATCGGTGGCAGCCAGCGTGAGGAAAGAGAAGAAGTGCTGCTGACCAGAATGGCTGATTTCAATATTAAGCCTGAGGAGCTGGAGTGGTATCTTGATCTGCGTAAGTATGGCGGGGTCAGGCATGCCGGTTTTGGGCTGGGTTTTGAAAGGGCTATCATGTATTTTACCGGCGTCAGCAATATCAGGGATGTAATACCCTTCCCCCGCACGGTTAATTACTGCGAATTCTAAGGAGCAGGTAAATACGCCATAATGCTTTGGTTAACATCAGGGCAGCCAGTAATAAAAGGCTGTATACTAAATCCGGGTGAAAGAGCGCGAAAAGGTTCCATATAGAGAAGCCGGCGCCGGCTGGGATAAATATAAAGATAAGGTAAGGAACAAGCAATTCCAACCCGGCAGGAAGCACAATCCGCCCGAAAACCGGGAAGAATCCCCGCGGGCGGTTTTCTTTTATCTTAACGGCCCATTTTTTGGGCAGCAGAATAATTGATCTTATTGTAAAAGCAATCAGGGTGATCAGCAACATGAGCAGGCCCAGGTAGACCATTTTCCTGGTGCGCGAATCCGTTTCAGGGCTGTTGCCCTGCATGATATCGGCAATACCCAAGGCAACACCCATGGCCGGCAATTCAAGTTGACCGGCAAAGTTGGTCAGGACAACGACGCCCCACTGATCTTCGGGAGAGAAAATCATGCCGGAATTAAAACCCTGCGTAGCTCCATCATGCATGACCAGGCTGGCACCATCAACTTCCCTGACCACCAATCCCATGGCATATTCGCTTTCACCATCTGTTACCTCTCCGGGTGTATGCAGTTCTGCTGCTCCGGTTTCACTTAAAAGCATTGATTGTTTATAGCTGCCTTCTCCCAGGTGCATCAGCAGGTAGCGGCTCAAATCTTCAGCGCTGGATATAATGAATCCGGCGGCCAGAGAATTGTCCAGGTATTGAACATCTGTTGCAACGGGGAAGCTAAACCACTTCAGGTGACCTTCAGACATCCCACCGTCAATGCCATCATTTTTACTCAGGTAGCTATCCTGCATTTCAAGGGGCTTAAAAATATCATTTTCAACATGAGCCATATAGCCCTGCTCTGAAACCTTTTCTACGATCAGCCCTAAAATATTATAGTTTGTGTTTGAATAAATGTATTCTTTTCCCGGTGGATGGGCCAGGGCAATATCTTTTAAAGCCCTGATCTCTTCTTCCAGGGTTAATGAGCTATCTTCGGCCAGGGTCGTTAGCCCGGCGTTCCATGGTATGCCACTGGTTTGGACCAGCAGGTGCCGCACGGTCATGGTAGAAACATCATATTCCCCGGCCATCTCAAACCAGGGCAGGTATTCCCGGACGGGGGTATCAAGGTTTAGCAGGCCCTCTTCAACGAGCTGCATGGTTGTGACAGCTGTAAAAGATTTGCTTAAAGAACCGATCAGGAAGGGGGTTTGTGGGGTTAGAGTTCTGCCATTACCTGCATGACCGTAACTTTTCAGGTAGGCAATTTCACCGTTTTTGACAATGCCCAGGGCCAGTCCGGGAATGCGGGAAGTTCTCATTTCTTCTTCAATAAACGTATCGATAACTGCTGTATCAAAATCAGGGTAGCTTTCAGATGCAGCAGCCGTTGGAATAACCAGGTTAAGTATCAACAGAAGTGAGAAAAACGACACAAATGTTTTTTTCAAAGCTCTGCCCCCTCCTTGTTTTTGGCACTATATTAGTATATAAGATAGCATTAGGCTGAGCAAGTAATTGCCGGTTAATTTATGCAGAAATACAGTTACAGGTTGTAAAAACAGATTATATTTGCAGGAATATTACCCGGACCAATTGAAGTTTTTATGACAGCAGCTAAAAAGTAGGAGTTACATTTTAATACATTAGATTACAGGAAGGTTACTATGACCACAATTAAAGATATTGCCAGGAGAGCAAATGTTTCTGATGCTACGGTTTCCCGTGTAATTAATAATTCACCGAACGTTAAGCCCCAGACCAGGGAGAAAGTGAATAAGGCAATAGAAGAGCTTAACTATTACCCAAATAGCCTGGCCCGGGGTATGAGAAGCAAGAAAACCCACAGCATCGGACTGCTGCTGGCTGATATTACAAATCCCTTTTATGCTGAAACAGCGAAGACAATTATTGAAAGAGCGGGCAACCACGGGTACTCTATTATACTCTGTACTACTAATAATGACATTAGCGAACAGCAAAAATATATTGATGTCCTGCTCCAGCGAAAAGTAGATGGTTTTATATTTGCCTCGGTGCACTGGAAAGATCCATCTCTTTCTGCTGTTATCGAAGCAGGTTTGCCATATGTTCTCTATAACCGGAAAACATCAGCCTATAAAAGATCAAACTACGTGGTGCTGGATAACGAACTGGGCGCTTACCTGGCTGTAGAACACCTTTATAAGTTAGGCCATCGCAGAATTGCCTTGATTCGCGGGCCTCACACTTTTTCTACGGGGAAAGAAAGAAGTAATGGTTACCTGAAAGCCTTAAAGGAGTTTGGCTTGAGCCATGATGAAAAATTAATTGTGCAGGGCAAATACAGTGGAAAAGAGTCTTATGACTCGGCAATGAAACTTTTTAATAGCAATAAACCGCCTACAGCAATTTTTGCCTCTAACGACCTGATGGCCCTTCGTGCTTATGATGCAGCATTGTTTTGCGGTCTTTCCGTGCCCCGGGATGTTGCACTGGTTGGATTTGATGACATCGAAATAGCATCTCACAGGGCTATCGGGTTAACTACAGTTTCACAAAACCGCAACTTGATGGCAGAGATTGCATTAGATACCTTGAGAAAAATAATAGAAAATGAATCTCCCCAGGAGCCAGCTCAGGTAGTACTTAAGCCTATGCTGACTGTCAGAGAAACATGCGGCAGCCAGATGAAAAAAATATAGAAATCAGGCAGGAATATTTATAATTGCAAAGAATATTGTAACTAGACAAAATGTAAACGTTTACATAATACTATAAACAAAGGGAATGTATGGCAAAGAGTTGTGTTTAACTGGAGCTCATGATGATCAAAGTGGTGTTCAGAAGTGTCCTTAAAGATTATGTGCCGGGAAAAACTGAGCAGGTTATGCTGGATTATAAACCTGGCTTAACCATCAGGGCTATTCTCGAGCAATACGGGTTGCAGCCGGGCCATATTGGACTGGTCCTGGTTGATGGGCAGGCAAGAGATTTAAACTGTACCTTGCACGATGGAGCTATCATAGAACTTTATCCTATTTTTGGAGGAGGCTGAAAATGAGCTTTACCGGGAAAATACTAAAAGTTGACTTATCAAGCAGGGAGATAAAAATTGAAGAGCAACCTGAGAGTTTTTACCGTCGGTACCAGGGCGGGCATGGAGTCGGCCTTTACTATCTATTAAAGGAAACAAAACTGAATGTTGAGGCCCTGGAGCCGGAGAACCCATTGATTTTTGCACCTGGCTTGCTGACTGGTTTAAGGGCTCCGGCAGTGCCCCGCTACATTGTTATGAGTAAATCACCACTGACTGGGGCGCTGGGCAAATCAGAAGCAGGCGGTTACTGGGGTCCCGAGCTAAAGAAAGCCGGTTTTGATGCCCTGGTAATTACCGGTTCTTCCAAAACACCGGTCTATCTTTCAATTCAGGATAACCAGGTGGAAATTAAAGATGCCGAGCACCTCTGGGGGTTGGAAACCGGCCCTGTCCAGGAAAAGCTCAGAAAAGAACTGGGGGAAAAAGGAACACAGGTGGCGCAGATCGGCCCGGCCGGTGAAAACGGTGTGCTTTATGCAAATATTGTAAACAACCTGGCTCATTTTAACGGCCGAAACGGCCTGGGAGCTGTGATGGGAGCAAAAAAACTAAAAGCAATTGCAGTGCGGGGCAGCGGTAAACTGGAAGCAAAAAATGAAGATCGGTTAAAAGAAATATTCCGCTGGACTGCAGGCCATGTTAAAGAACACCCTTTAAGCTCAATGCTACATGAGCACGGCACTCCTGCCGGAATAAAGACGGTAAATGCCCAGGGCGGGCTGCCGACTAACAATTTTGAGCTGGGCGTGTTTGAAGAAGCAGAACAACTGGCATCGGAAGAATACAGCCTGAAACCAAAGGGATGTTATGCCTGCCCGGTGGTCTGTAAGCGCGTCGTTGAAGTGAATGAGGATGATATTGTTGTAGATAAAATGTATGGTGGCCCGGAATATGAAACCCTGGCTGCCCTGGGTTCAAACTGCGGTATCGGGGATCTCAAAACTGTAGCCAAGGTCAATGAAATATGTAACCGTAATACCCTGGATACTATAAGCCTGGGTGTGACCATATCTTTTGCCATGAAGTGCTTTGAAGAAGGAATTATTGGGCCGGAAGATACAGATGGTATGGAGCTTAAATTCGGCAATAAAGATATTCTCATTCCCCTGGTGGAAAAAATTATAAAGCGGGAAGGAATTGGGGATATATTGTCCCGCGGCAGTAAAAAAGCTGCTGAAAATTTTGGCCCGGAAAGTGAAAAATACCTGGTGGAATCAAAGGGTCAGGAAGCGCCGATGCACGATCCACGCGTTAAAACCGGCCTTGGCTTGCAATATGCACTTGCGGTTAACGGTGCCGACCACTGGTTTGCTCAGCATGATCCTTTTTTTGCAGCAGAAGATGGGTTCGGTGTGATCGAAATGTCGGCTATTGGTTTAACTGAAGCGGTAGATCCACTTGACACGGGAATGGCCAAGGCCAGGTTAGTATACTATACCAGCGTTTTAAATAGTGCCTACGATTTACTGGGAGTTTGCATGTTTGGTTATGCTGCCCGCAGCCTGATACCACTTAACCTCTTGCTGGATCAGGTTGTTGCGGCAACCGGCTGGAAAACCAGCTGGTTTGAGCTGATGAAGGCAGGGGAGAGGGCCCTGGCCATGGCCCGGGAATATAATCACAGGCAGGACCTGGATCAGGATGCGGATAAGATTTCAGGTATATTCTACCGGTCCCTGGCTAAAGGTCCATTTTCCGGAAAAGTGACCATTGAGGAAAAAGATTTCAACAAAGCGGTGGAAAAATACTATGATCTGGCCGGATGGGAAAAAGATGGTGGAGTTAGCCGAAACAAACTTGAGGATTTAGGCCTTGATTGGCTGGTCCAATAAATCTGAAAAAAGTGTAACATTAAAAAAATAATTAAAGGGATTTTTCAATTAACGGAGAATAGTAAATACTAATGTAAACGATTACATTGAACTTAACCAAACTCCACGATATGACAGCGAAGAGCAACTGCAGCCAGCCTTGTTATGCAGGGCTGGCACAACATCAGGAATAGTGTAATCGTTTACTTTTTTTGATCAAGAATCAGTGAAGATCAATAAATGAAAGGAGATGTCTTTTTATGGTACACCCTTTTAGCTTGCCGGGTGTCAATTATTACGGGCAGGGTGCCATCGCTAACCTAAGTGACGAATTGAAGGAACACGGGGCCAGTAAAGTATTCCTGGTGTCAGATTCAGGTGTTGCATCTGCAGGACTTGTTGAGCAGGTTTCAGATCTGGTTAAAGCTAACGGACTGGAAGTAATCCAGTACCTTGATGTAAAGCCCGAACCGACTGTTAAGGATCTGGAAACCTGCCTGGATGTGTTCAATGGTAACAGGTGCGATCTGATTATCGGCCTTGGTGGTGGCAGTCCCCTTGATGTTGCCAAAGGGGTTTCGGTTCTGGCAACAAATGAAGGCAGTATTTTAGATTATGCTGGAGTAAACCTTATTCCAAAGCAGGGCATACCGAAGTTTTTAATCCCCACAACATCGGGAACAGGGGCTGAAGTAACAAAAAATGCTATTTTTACAGATGAGAAGGAGAAGTTGAAAAAAGGAGTGGTTAGCAAGTACCTGCTTCCCGATGTGGCCATTGTCGACTCAGAACTGACCTTGTCTGTACCGCCTGCAGTCACGGCCGCAACGGGAATGGACGCTCTTACGCATGCCATTGAATCTTACACTTCACCGAAAGCAACCATCCAGACAGACCTCTATGCCCTGAAAGCAATAGAACTGATAAGTGCCAGCCTAAGGCGTGCAGTATCTTTCGGCAGTGATAAAGAAGCCAGGGAGAAGATGGCCCTGGGTTCTGTGTTTGCGGGTATTTCCCTGGCTAATGCCGGAGTTGGCGCAGTCCATGCCTGTGCCTATCCATTGGGCGGAAAATTTGGAACAGGGCATGGCGTTACCAATGCCCTGCTTCTCCCTTATATCATGGAGTATAACCTGATTGGTGATCTGCAAAAATTTGCTAACATTGCCCGTGCCATGGGCGAAGTTACAGAAATGCTCTCCTTGCGCGAACAGGCTGAGCTGGCCAGCAAGGCAGTGTTTTCACTGTCCCGCGATATCGGCATACCCCAGAAGTTAAGCGAGTTCGGGGTTAAAAAAGAGGATATTCCGGGTTTAGCCGAAGCATCAGTTCAGGTTACACGTTTAATGGACAACAATCCGAAAAAGCTGACCCTGGAAGAAGTACAGGAGTGCCTGTATAAAGCACTTGATTAGTTTTGTGAGGTGAATCTAAACAATGGGAAACCTGACGGTTGATTTAAAAGGCAAAGTGGCAGTTGTAACCGGTGCCGGCAAAGGTATTGGCAGGGCTATAGCCCTGGCCCTGGCAGATTC
>SLBE01000249.1 GCA_007126465.1 Syntrophomonadaceae bacterium
ACATCAAGATAAAACTCTTCATAGGCCGGTCCGATCGGTGTGTCACGGCCGGGGAAACCATAACCGTCGAGAGCACCGTCAATAATATCGCTGCGGTTGGTCCCCGCTTTCAGGGCCTGGCGCACCCGAACATCATCAGCCGGAGCCCGGTCGGAGCGCATCCGCAGGACGTAAGCAGTATTGGAAGGCGCCTGCAGTACATTAATATTGGGGTCATCTTCCAGCATGGCTACGAACTCAGTCGGCAGATAAATCAGGTAATCAATTTGCCCGCCGCGCAGGGCTTCAACCTGGGCTGAAGATTCCCCAAGGAAGATAATCGAAATTCCGCTGAGATAAGGCAGCTGGGTGCCTTCGTCATCAGTCATCCAGTAATCGGGATTGCGGGTGAAAACAATGCGGTCTTCAGGTTCATACTGCTCAACCATAAAAGGACCTGTACCATTGAAATTGGTAGCAAAATCTTCATTGTCGGCATCCATGATTAAAGCGTGGTAATCACCCAAGTCCCTTAAAAAGTCAGGGTTGGGATCTTCCAGCTCAAATACAACTGTGTAATCATCAGGTGCTGTGATCTCATTGATATTTGAATACAGGCCAACGGTTGCCGCTCCAATATCAGGATCACGCAGGCGGTCAAAAGTAAATTTAACATCGCGGGAGGTCATCTCTTTACCGTCATGGAAAAGAACACCTTCGCGCAGGTTAAAAGTCCAGACAGTGCCTGTTTCATCAGCTTCCCAGCTTTCAGCCACACTGCGGCTTTCATCCGGCTGGTTCTCCTCATCAATGTAAACCAGGAAGTCCGACCACTGGCGGGCAATCTGGTCATCGGCTACGGTGCTCAGGAATGCCGGATCCATGTTGGTCGGGGCATAATAAGCACTGCGCAGAACATTATCCACTGCTGCCGGTTCATCTATCGGGTCATCTGTGGGGTCGTCTACGGCAATATCCTCGTCAGGTGCACAGGACACTACGATCATGGTTGCTGCCAGCAGCAGGGCCATTAAAAACATAACTTTTTTATACAATTTTAGTTCCTCCTTTAATTCTCATTAATCCCTCTTATAAAAGCTCTCATAGTACCTTCAAATCGCTACAGGTTTCCAAACATCAACTCCTTGCAATTCATGATATTTATAAAGAGCAGAATTTAATATTCGATAAATGTTTAAGTTTCACCTTTTAGAACTTCAATATTTTTATATACCTAAAACAGCTTATTAATCTTTTCGACAGCTTCCGGTGCAGGCGCATTAACCGGTTCATTCTCTAAAATGTGCCTTGCTTTATCCCTGGCCAGCTCCACAATGTCTTTGCTGCCTGCCTGCTCCCAGTTCTGATACATAGTCCGGTTAAAAACTGTGGGAGACCATATCTCGCTGCGGAAATATTTCATAGTATGTTCCTCGCCGAGATAATGACCGGAAGGGCCAACTTTTACGATATTTTCAGTGCCGATAGTATCTCTATTAACCACCGTTCCCGCTCCTATATACCTGGCGGCGCTGATGAAGTCATCATTCATGACCAGGAACGGAAGCGATCCGGTTTTGCCGCCATCAAGATAGCCCACATCGTGAACCAGGTTGGCTCCGGCCAGCTGGTTTAGAAGCAGGCCGGTAGAAGCTTCCATGCCTGCCTGGGCATCGGGCACCGGTGCATTGGAGCAGCCGGCCTCGGTAAAGTTGGGCAGGCCGTAAAACTTGGCCAACTCGGTCATTGCGCAATAGTTCATGGCTGCATCAGGCGAACCGTAGAGTGTGGCAGTAGTACTCATTTCCATGGGGGTTGCCCCTCCACCGATAATCACCGGCGAACCCTTTTTCTTCAGCTGGGCAATAACCAGCCCGGAAATGCTTTCCGCATTCATCTGGACAATGGTGCCGGCCTTGGTTACCGGGCATGTTCCGCCGGCAACAACACCGGGGGTGTAAATTACAGGGATTCCGTATTCAACGCAGGTTAACATTTTATCCATGCCTTCACCGGTATGGATCAACGGCGAAATCGGCTCGTCATAGAGAATAATGAAAGGGCGATCGCGCAGGTCCTCGTGAGAACCGGTGACTGCTGCAGCCATATCGATTATAGTTTTCAGGTTTTCCCTGTTAAAGGAGGTAAAAATTATCGGCTTGGAACAGTGCAAGACCTGGGCTGCAAACTGGTGCAGGTCACCTTTTGCTGCGGGGACATCTGTCGGGATACCGTAGCTCATCGAAAAATCAAAATTTGGCAGCTTATCAATCAGCCTGGCTGCATTGACCACATCCTGCTTGACGGAGTTTCTTCTCTGCCCTGTTTCAAAATCCAGGTGGAAAGGCAGGTCGGAACCGGCCCCGTAGTAGGTGTAGTTTGCTTCCAGGTTCATAGCAGGATTGCCTTCGCGATCATAAATATTAATCTTCGAAGGAGCCATCCTGATCGCTTCATCAATTAACCATCCGGGTATTTTTGCGACGCGATCTTTAACGATGCATCCGGCATCTTTCAGAAGTTTTAGTGCTTCATCATGGTCAACCCGAACCCCGGCCTGCTCAAGAACATCGACTGTAGCGCTGTGAATTTCTTCCAGCTGGCCCGTGCTGAACCATTTTAACTGTGGCGATAACTGCTGGTTGTAGTTTGAACGATACGTGCTTATTTTAGACACCTCCAAATTTTAATGGCCGCCTGCTTGCCAGGCTTCCATGTAGAGCTATATATTTCCAATTAATTGAAACATAGCTTTCTCATACTAATTAAGCCTTCTATTTTACAAGAAAGCCAGGATTACAGGTGATTCATACCCAAACCAATAGTTTCATGTTCATACCCTTTAACCGGGGCACCGATGGTCCCGTAAAGAACAACGGCCAACCACTCACCATCCTGGCTGTCATGCACTGTTCGCGGACCTCTAACCACTGTAAACATTAACCCAACCGTGCGCATAATATCACCGAGACCGATCTGCCCCCTGCAGATACCGGTAAAAGCCTCGAGGATGGTATGATAAAGAGCGTGAGTATCCCGGTAATAATCCTTGCTGATCAACCCTTCACGCTGGGTAGCCGTTTCCACGGCAGCAAAAATTTTATCCGTACTCATAGAACCGACCCTGCCCTTGATCAGCTTAAACCCGTTTGCCTCAGCCTTTGTTTTAATTTCTTTTTCCAGGTCTCCATCAGCCAGGGCATACATGATTGCAGTTTTGCCGATTTGCTCCATTTTATCTTCCCGCCTTTATAATAATTCCAGTCAATATATTTTAACATTAAGACGGTTCATAAGCATTAATTATCTCTTAGAAGTTTCTAACGCGAAAGGTCAACTTCGCTTTCCACTGCTTCTACCAGCTGTCCGCTGCAAACCAGGTCAATTGCCTTCTCAATCATGGGATAAATGATTTGGTCTTTTTCAAGAAAATCAACTTTGTCACGCAGCAGCCTGTAAGCGGCAGCAGTGCCGCGTCCCATATTTTCAGCTCCACGAAAATCGACAGCCTGGGCTGCAGTTAAAAGTTCTATACCGATAACCCTGGCCGTGTTATCAACCACGGTGCGTGCCTTGCGGGCTGACGTTGTGCCCATGCTGACATGGTCTTCCTGGTTGGCCGAAGACGGGATAGAATCGACACTGGCCGGATGGCAATACACCTTGTTTTCACTGACCAGTGAAGCCGCTGTATACTGGGCAATCATCATACCCGAATTAAGGCCACCATCTTTGACCAGGAATGGGGGAAGGCCGCTTAAAGCCGGGTTTACCAGGCGTTCAATCCGCCTTTCGGAAATATTAGCCAGCTCGGCTACGGCTATGGCCATAAAATCCATGGCCTGGGCAACAGGCTGTCCATGGAAATTGCCTCCCGAAAGCACCCGGTTTTCTTCAGGAAAAAGCATAGGATTATCATTGACAGAATTTATTTCAACTTCAAGGATGCTGTTCACGTAATCAAGGGCATTGGTAGTAGCTCCATGGACCTGGGGAACGCAGCGCAGGCTGTATGCATCCTGAACCTTGCGGCGATCGCTGCCAATCAGGCTACTGCCCTCAAGCAGGCGCAAAATGGCATCAGATGTATATTCATGCCCGCTATAGGTGCGTACACTCGCTATCAGCGGATCAAAAGCATCCGGCACTGCAAGCTGGGCTTCCAGGGTTAAAGCTGCTGTTATCAGGGCTGCTTTAAGGACATTTACAGCATCGTGATATGCCAGCGTCCCGATAGCAGTCATAATCTGGGTTCCATTAATCAGAGCCAGGCCTTCTTTTTCAACCAGGGTTACCGGTTCAATTCCTGCGGCAGCAAGCGCTTCTGCCCCGGTCACCCTTTCGCCGTTGTAAAAAGCTTCACCCTGACCGGTTAATACCAGGGCCAGGTGGGATAAAGGCGCCAGATCACCGCTGGCACCAAGAGAACCCTGTTCGGGAATAACCGGCACTATATCTTTGTTCAAAACCTCGGCCAGATGTTCTACCAGCAGGGGACGGACACCAGAATAGCCGCGGGCCAGGGCATTTAACCTTAATAAAAGGGACGCCCGCACTACTTCCTCAGGAAGCGGTTCACCTACCGCGGCTGCATGACTGGCAATTAAATTTTTCTGCAGTTGAATTGCATCTTTCCTTGATATATTAACATCGCTGAAGCGGCCAAAACCGGTGGTAATACCGTAAACCACGGCATCCTCTTCAACCAGTTTTTCAAGCATAGCCCTTGAACGCTCTACCCTTTCGAGCGCTTCGGTTGACATATTAACCCGGGCTTTGTCCCGTGCGACATGAACTACATCCTGCACGGTAAAACCGCCACCATTAATGGTAAGCGGCTTACTATTCTTAATCCCCTTCACAGAACCCATCATCAATCGCCTCCCGGCAGAAAACATAAAAAAGAGCACAAGGGTTAATTCCCCGGTGCTCTCTCATGTCTAATAACTATGAGCAGCAGGACTGCTAATATTTTCTTTTCTTACAACTTAATTCTAAACCATGGTTACTGCCCTGTCAAGAAAATTCGCTACCTGGGAAATGCCTATTCAGTTAAGCCAATGCAGTTTCAGCCTAAAGGTTCAGCAAGCACAGTTTTTTAAGCTGGCTGGCTGAGTAGTATAAAAATATTAACTTTACTTTTCTTCTTCGATATGGTTAACTCTTAGAGTTGACTTTGTAATAGCAGGAGATGATTTTCTGATGCAGATCGGACTGGTGGGAACCCCATATTCCGGAAAAACAACCCTCTTCAATTTATTAACCGGTAATAACCAGGCAACCGGGTTTAATGAAACAGGAGAGATCTACGTCGGCAGTGCTGTTGTACCTGACCCCCGGATCGGTTTTCTATCAAACTTGTATAAACCTAAAAGAACCACTTATGCACGAATTGATTTTAAAGACATACCCGGAGTAAAAATGGATGATAACAGGGCCAGGGCTTCCCAGCTGCTAAATGAAGTGCGCAGCTCCGATATGCTGGTCCAGGTTGTCCGGGCATTTAGCTCCGATCAAACAGACGCCCTGGTCGGATCATCACAACCATACAACGATTTGGTTAATTACGCCACAGAGTTAATCCTGGCCGATATAGATGCGCTGGAAAAACGAATTGAACGTATCGATGACATGAAAAAGATTAACAATGACAGCCTGGAGCAGCAAAAACTGCTGCGAAAGCTGCTTTCCGCTCTTGAAGAAGAAATTTTTATCGGCACCCTTGATCTTACAGACAGTGAAAAAGAGCTGTTAAGAGGACAAAGCTTTCTAAGTGAAAAGCCAATGCTGATTGTTATCAATATTGGCGAAGACCAGCTGCATAGTGGTGACTACCCGCAAAAAGGTAAAGTATGCCAGTATGCTGCAGAAAAAGGAATACCGGTGGTCGAAGTTTGTGCCAAAACAGAAATGGAGATCAACCAGTTGGAACCAGATGAGCAAAGAGAATTTCTTGATGAATTAGGCTTAACAGAATCAAGTCTTGGCAGACTGGCTCGCACGGCCTATGAACTGCTTCACTTGAATTCTTTTTTCACAGTTGGAGAAGATGAGGTTCGGGCCTGGACAGTGAACCAGGACACCAGTGCCAGGAAAGCAGCCGGGAAAATCCATTCTGATATTGAGCGTGGTTTTATCCGGGCAGAAGTTTTTCACTACAACTATTTATACGAACTTGGCAGTACAGTAAAAGTTCGCGAAGCAGGCCAGTTTCGCCTGGAAGGCAAAGAATACAAAGTGATTGACGGAGATGTAATCAGTTTCCGCTTCAACGTTTAATCAAATTTTATTAAAGCTGAGGCTTTTTCTCCTGCCAGGGCCTGGCCTGCTCAAAAGCAGCTGCAGCCACTAATACGTCTCTTTCTCCGCCGGGCCTGCCTGCTATCTGCAGCCCAACCGGAAAACCATCCTCAGTCCAACCGCAGGGGATACTTATTGCAGGAAGTCCGGTAACTGAGAATGCATAGGTCAGCATAATCCAGTCAATATAGCTTTCCATGGCCTTGCCGTTAATCTCTGTCGGATATGCTGTCTCCGCCGGGAAAGGTTTAACCGGCACTGTCGGAAGAATCAGCAGATCATAATCGGCAAAGAAATCAAGCATCTTTCGCCACAACTCGGAACGATGTTTTTCCGCTTTGGCTACATCTTCACCTGACAGGCTCAGACCCTGCCTGATGTTACCGATTATGTTGGGATTTACTTGTTCAATAAACTCGGGGTTATTAAGCTGATCATGATAAAGAGCGGCAAAGCGAACTCCCCTTAAAACAGCGGCGGTTTCCTGCAGGCCACTGAAGTCGGGATAATCTTCGGCCACCGAACTGCCCAGCATTTTGAAAACATCAATTGCACCCATGGTTATTCCCAAAACTTCATTATCTACCGGGGTTAAATCAAGGCTCCCAGCCCAGGCAATCTTGAAGTTGCAATCCAGTTTACCGGTAGTGCTATCGTAAAAACTTTCTTCCCTTGACAGCATTGCCATCGGCGTGCGCTTATCCATGCCTGATATCGCATCAAGCATTAAAGCCACGTCGCTCACCGTGCGGGCCATCGGCCCCTCCACCGACATATCGTCCCAGTATAAATCGTTCGGGTAAAGGGGAACCCTGCCGGGTGATGGTCTTAATCCGACAATCCCACAAAAACTGGCCGGAATTCTAAGCGATCCGCCCAGATCGTTACCTTCGGCGATCGGACAGAGTCCTGCCGCTATAGCTGCGGCCGAACCTCCACTGGAACCACCGCTGTTGTAGTCTGTATTCCAGGGCGTCCGGGTCGCACCGAACAGATCGTTGTAAGTAGACCCTCCGGCAGCAAATTCAGGAGTATTGGTCTTGCCGAGAATAATGGCGCCCGCATCTTTCAACCTTTGAACAACGAGGGAATCAAGATTCGGCACATAGTCCTTGTATAACCTGGAGCCAAAGGTTGTGCGAATCCCTTTGGTCAGAGTAACATCCTTTATAGCAACAGGAACCCCGTGCAACTGACCAATGGGCACGCATGATAATATTTTCTTTTCAGCCTCCCTGGCTTCTTCTAAAGCATAATCAGCGGCTACAGTGCAGTAGGCATTAACTTTTGGGTTAATCTTTTCAATTCGATCGAGAAACTTTTGAATAACTTCAACGGGAGATAATTTTTTTGTTTTGATCAATTTAGCAAGCTTATGGGCCGGCATGTAACAAATTTCTTCGGGGGTGGTCATGGCTATATACTCCTAACACTAAAAGTATTTGGTTATTATTTCTTCTAAAAAAACTTAAATCCTTTAGCTTAAGATAATAACCAGTCAACACAATCATTATGATATATTCACAACCAACCGGGGAAGCTGTATTCCACTATTAGTATTTAATCCAGTCAACCAGGGTGATTGCATCCTGTTCCGGCTTGATTCC
>SLBE01000260.1 GCA_007126465.1 Syntrophomonadaceae bacterium
GGACTTTGCCGATGAGATTGGCGCAGACGGATGGGCCCCAGATGCAGCATCAGCTAAAGACCTGGCCCTGAAACTGGTCGGTTAAACCAGACCGAGCTTAAACCTAGCGGAGAAAGGAGAGTTTGGGATAATGAAAAGTAGTTACAAAGTGCAAGATTCTAATTTCCTGCAGGTTCTCTCTGATGACCAGTGCCGCCGCTTAGTGGCCGCGGCAATGGAAGTCCTGGAAAGAACCGGGGTTACATATCACGATGAAGAAGCGGTAGATAGAATGAAGAAAGCCGGCTGCCTGGTTGACGGGAAAAGGGTGAGAATTCCCTTCAGGCTGGTTGAAAGCGCATTAAACTCGGTTCCACGCAAGGTGTCTCTTAGCAACAGCAGGACCGGGAAAAGAGTTATGGAGATGGAAGGCGGCAACGCTTACTTCGGAACAGGTTCCGATACTCCTAACTTTATAGATCCCTATACCCAGGATCGGATCAAGGCCAGCCGTAAGACTGTGCAGATGGCAACTAAGGTAATTGATGCCCTGCCAAACCTGGATTTTGTAATGTCCCTGGGAATTGTTCAGGATGTGCACCAGCTTGTTTACGACCGTTACCAGTTCCAGTCAATGGTTTTAAACACTTCAAAGCCGATCGTTATTACGGCTATTGACGAGGCTGGTTATTCTGATATCATCCAGATGTGTGAAACTATTGCCGGCGGAGAAGCGGAGCTAAGAAATAATCCCTTCCTGACCCTCTATGCCGAGCCTATTTCACCTCTGCAGCACCCCAATGATTCAGCCCGTAAACTGATGCTGGCTGCGAAGAAAGGCTTGCCTGTTGTTTATACTCCATGCATTATGGCCGGTGGAACTGTTCCTGCGACCCTGGCCGGTGCAATGGCTAATGGTCTTGCGGAAAGCTTAAGCGGACTGGTCCTGAACCAGGTGACCTCACCGGGCAGTCCATTTATCATGGGTGGAGTATTTACGGTGATGGATATGCAGACCACAATTTTCTCCTATGGTGCGCCGGAATTCGACCTGATGATGGCAGCCTTAGGCGATATTTCCAACTACCTTGACCTGCCAATGTTTGGAACCTGCGGCTGCACCGATGCCAAGGTTGTTGATGAGCAGGCCCTGATTGAAGGCGCAATGTCAATTCTGCTTACTGCCCAGTCCGGAGCAAACTTGAACCACGATGTTGGCTATATCGAGCACGGCAATACTGCTTCCCTTGAGTACCTGACAATTTGCAATGACCTGATTGGCATGGCCCGTAAGATTGTTAACGGGATCGATGTTAATGAAGATACCCTGGCCCTTGATGTTATTGACAGGGTTGGCCCCGGTGGTCATTTCCTTGCTGAAGAGCATACCATGAAGCACTTCAGGACTGAAACCTGGTATCCGGAACTGTTCACCAGGCAGATCTATGAAAACTGGGAAGCTGAAGGAAGCAAAACCTTATTTGACAAAGCCAATGAAAAAGTCATTGATATCCTTGAAAACTATGAGCCTGAGCCTCTGCCAAAAGACGTTCAGCAGAAGATCCAGGATATTATTGACAATGCAGAATCCAAGTTGAATAAGTAGTATCAATTACAGCAGAAGAAAACTTTCACAAGTTGGTGAGGACTAGTTATGGCAAACCTGGCACTGGGTATAGATACCGGAGGTACTTTTACCGATGGAGTAATCTTTAACCTTGATCAGAAAACAGTCGAAGCAAAAACCAAGGTAGAAACTACCAGGCATAATTTGACGCTGGCCATAAACCGCTGCCTTGATAATCTGGTTGATAACCTGAAAGAAAAGAAGGGCAATCAGCTAAATATCAGGCAGATCAAGATGGTTTCTTTATCAACCACACTTGCCACCAATGCTATTGTGGAAGGACAGGGAGCTGAGGTAGGTCTGATCCAGATCGGGTTTGAATCCCGGCAGGGCCTACCTACTCCTTATTTTGCTTCAGTTGCCGGTGGTTGCAATATAAAGGGACGCTTAAAAGAAGAGCTCGACCTGGATGCCGCGGAGAAAGCAATCCTGGAAATGAAAGACCAGGTTGATGCTTTTGCCGTTTCAGGGTACTTAAGTGTGCGTAATCCAATTCAGGAGATGCAGGTTTCCGAGTTAATTCAAAAGCTAACCGGTTATCCGGTAGTTTCAGCTCATCAATTAAGTACTGACCTTGGTATGCATGAAAGAACTGTTACTGCGGTCCTAAATGCCCGATTAATGCCCCTGATTACTGACCTGATGGATTCAGTTAAGGAAGGCATGGAGCGGCTTGGTGTCGAAGCTCCGTTAATGGTCGTCCGGGGTGACGGCAGTTTGATCAGTGAATCAATGGCCCGGGAAAAACCGATTGAAACGATTTTATCCGGCCCCGCTGCCAGTATTATCGGAGCGCTTACCCTGACCGGCATACAAAAAGGAATTGTCATTGACATGGGTGGTACAACCACCGATGTTGCTGTTTTAAACGAAGGCCGGCCTTCATTAAACCGGGAGGGCGCCGAGGTTGGCGGGTGGCTGACCAGGGTTAAAGCAGCGCATATCACGACAATAGGCCTTGGTGGAGATAGCCTGGTCCAGGTTTCAAAGAATGCGGAATTGTCAGTAGGGCCTCAGCGGGTTTTTCCACTGTCCTGGATTGCCGCTCAATATCCTTATCTGATAGAAGAACTTGAAGAGATAAGAGCTGTCGATTACTCTTCGATGGATGCTCAACCGACTGCGATTTTGAATTACATCAGGGATCCTTTAAATATTAAGTTAAGTGAAACAGAACAGCAGATACTTGATGTGATCAGGGATGGACCCCACACCCTGCACCATATCAGTAAAAAATTGAAAAAAGAAATCGATATTTTGCCCTGGCAGAGACTGGTTAATGTAGCATCAGTTCACAGGGCATCAATGACACCGACAGATATTTTGCACGTAAACGGTAAGTTAAACCTCTGGGATCGCCGGGCAGCAGAATTGGGAACTGTTATGTTGGCCAGTCGCTATAGGACATCTGTGGATGATTTTGTAGAAGCAGTTTTGGATGAAATATTATACATGCTGGCTGGTTTAACCTTGGATCGCCTTCTGGCAGAAGAAGGAGCTGATTTTTCCCTGGCTGACGAAGAAAGTGGATCGTATATTTTAAAACGTATTCTCGGTGCCAAAAATCAGGACAAGCAGCATGTTGACTTTTCAACACACCTGAAACATCCCATGATTGCTGTAGGAGCTCCTGTTGATGCATATTTCCCGACCCTGGCTGAGAAGTTAAACGTTGAACTGCATCTGCCCGAGTTTGCAGATGTTGCTAATGCAGTTGGCACAGTAAGCGGCCAGGCGGTTGAGAGGACGACTATTTTAGTGAAACCCGGTGAAGGTGGAGGTTTTCTGGTTCATACTCCACAGGGTAGAGAATTTTTTATGATTTTTGAAGAAGCTATAGATTATGCCTGCAAGGAAGGCCGTAAATATGTTTATGATCAGGCCGTGGAAATGGGCGCTGTTGATATAGAAACTATGGTGGAAAGACAGGATCGTTACAGCAAAATGTCTGCTTCAGCCGATCCGGAAAACATGGATCAGAAGTTATTTATTGAAAGTACTATAGAAATATCAGCTGTTGGCAGACCCTGGAGCGGGTAATTTTGTAAGAATCAGGAATCATAATCTCTTAAATAAACATTAAGTGGTTTATTGGATTGCACACTTATTAGTGAGTGAACAAGCTTAGCGTGCAGGTTATATTAAAGAGAGTCAAATTAAATTAATAAGGAGGTTGGATACCGGCTTAAGCCGGTAAAGAAAACAATGATTATTATTGGCGAATTAATTAACTCAACCCGTAAGGCGATCAAGAAAGCGATTGATGAGCAGGATGTAAAGTACATTCAGGAACTTGCTGTTAAGCAGGAAGAAGCGGGAGCAGATTATATTGATGTTAACGCAGGTGCATATGTCCATGATGAAGCTAAGCATCTTGTCTGGTTGGTAGAAAAAGTACAGGAAGTTGTTAGTAAACCGCTGGCTTTGGACAGCCCAGATCCGAAAGCCCTCGAGGCGGCACTTAAAGTTCACAAAGGTACTCCGATGATTAACTCGATCAGTCTGGAGAAAGAACGCTACAATGCTTTGGTTCCCCTTGTTAAAGAAGCCGGAACCCCAGTTGTTGCTCTTTGCATGAGTGATGAAGGTATGCCTGAAACAGCAGATGATCGGCTTGAAGTTGCAAAAGTGCTCCTGGATGATCTGGACAAAGATGGCATTGATTTAACCAAGGTATTCCTTGATCCCCTGATTAAGCCTGTAAGCGTTAACGGTGAATACGGTCCGCAGGCTCTTGATTCGATTGAAAGAATTACCAAGCTGGGAACCGGTGTGCATATCACCAGCGGCTTGAGCAATATTTCATTCGGATTACCACATCGTGCTCTATTAAATCAGGCTTTTATTGTACTGGCAATGGGCAGAGGTATGGATTCGGCAATTGTTGACCCCCTTGATAAGAAGAAAATGAGCCTGGTAAGAGCAGCAGAAGTTATTTTAAACCTCGATCCTTACGCCATGAATTATCTGAAAGCAGCCCGGGCGGATAAATTGGTTTAAAATGTTTTTTGGCTTTAAATAAGGAAGGGTGGATTAAAATGATTAGCCGTGAAATGCAAGCCCTGAATTACCTGAAAGAAGAAGATCTGGAGAAGATACACCAGGCCAGCCTGACTGTTTTGGAGAAAAATGGAGTCGAATTTCACTCAGAAGAAGCGCGGGATATCCTTAAAAAAGGTGGGGCCAAAGTTGAAGGAGAAAAAGTATTCTTTCCACCTGAGATGGTAATGGAGCAGGTTGCCCTGGCTCCTTCAGAATTTACCCTGCATGCCAGAAATCCAGAAAACACGGTTGTAATTGGTGGGAATAAAACTGTCCATGCTCCTGGCTACGGCTCACCCTATGTCATGGATTATGTGCAAAATGAGAGAAGAAGCGCCAGCTATGATGACTATGTTGCCTTTACCAAGCTGGCCGGAAACAGTACCAGCCTGGATGTGGTAGGCGGAGTGCTGGTTGAACCTAATGACATTCCTGATAATATCAGGCATGGTAAAATGCTGCAGGCAGCAGTTAAGTATACTGACAAGTGCCTGATGGGCAGCGCTATGGGGGGGAAAAAGGCGCGGGAAAGCCTCGAGATGGCCGGTATAATTTTCGGTGGAGTAGATAAAGTCAGGGAAAAACCGGCTTTAATCTCGCTGATTAATACCAATAGCCCCCTGCAATTTGACCCTCGTATGCTTGAAGCTCTTATGGTTTATGCCCGTAACAATCAGCCAGTACTTATATCTGCTTTGGCTATGACCGGAACTACTTCAGCGGTTACTTTGGCCGGTTCACTGGTGCAGCAGTGTGCTGAAATCCTTTCCGGCATTGTCCTGGCCCAGTTGATTAACCCCGGCACTCCCGTTGTTTTTGGTTCTGCATCAAGCGTTGTAGATATGAGAACCGGTAACCTTGCCATTGGCAGTCCTGAATCGGTTAAAATGTTTTCCGTTATAGCTCAGCTGGCCAGGTTTTACGACCTGCCATCAAGGGGAGGCGGATCACTTACCGATGCACTAATTCCTGACTCTCAGAGTGGTTTTGAATCAATGATGGTCCTTTTAACCTCGGTAACGGGCGGCATTAATTTTATGCTGCATTCAGTTGGATTGCTGGAAAACTATATGACCATGTCTTATGAAAAGTTCGTTATTGATGACGAAATGCTTGGTATGGTTAAGTCCTATGGTGAAGGATTCCCAATTGATGAAGACACCCTCGCTGTAGATACTATTATAAATGTTGGCAGTGGTGGCAACTATATTGCAGACATGCATACATTCAGCCATATGAAAGATATGCGCATACCCTTTATCAGCGCCAGGGAAAACTATGCCGGCGCTAAGGAATTAACTGATACAGCGCAAAGAGCGCATGAATACTGCAAGTCGGTACTACAGGAATACCAGGCACCGGCTTTGGATGAAAAAATCGAAGCTGAGCTGAGTAAATATATAGAAGGTATTTCTTAAATACCCCCTTAATCAAGTTGGTGGGTGAGATAAGGAACCTGTCCCCTTGTCCCACTTATATAGAGCGGCTAACTGTATAAAAAATGCGGTTAAGCCGCTTTTTTTATCAATCTCTAACTGCTCAGCTTTCTTAAAAAAACTGCGCTCGCTGATCGTTTAGGCTGGAGCTGCACCGACTTAGCTTCAGTCTTTGCTAAAACAGCATTTCCATGCCTGCACTTTATGCTCGCCTCAGTTTTCTGAAGGCTGGAAAGGTTATGAAATGCAATGTTAGGGATTTACAAAACAGGGCCATCTATTTGTTAACATGCTCTAAAGGAATAAGCAGGGTAGTGTGTAATATTTATTATAGAGATGTAAACATAATTTTATACTGTTTGACATTTCCAAACTATTATTGCTATACTTTTTTTAGAATAAAATCGGTTTTGAACGATTTTATAATAAACCAAACTAAATGGGAGGTTGCCATGAGCAAAAATACTGTTGAGCTGCTAAGTAAAGCAAAATGGTACGATTTAAACCAGCCCCTGAGCATTTTCACTCCACCCTGGCCCGGTGAAATGCCGCTTCAGGTTCATTTTTTCAAGCGAGTAACCGGTTCTTACCACGGTGGACAGGGAGCTAACGGCCAGTTGATTGAATGGTCAAACAACACGGGAACTCACCTGGTTGGACCGACTGCTTTTCACTCCGGAATGCGGAACATTGCCGATATTCCACTGGAAGACTTAAGCGGTGAAGCTGTGGTTGCCGATATTTCTGATGAAGTATCCGATTACAGCCTTTATACCCCGGAAATGATTGAAAAGAAAGTGAAGGTAAAAGAAGGAGATATTTTATTTATTAACACCGGTTATCACCGGTATACGTACGATCAACCTGACTGTGAGAATCCTGCCTGCCAGGGCGGTATTGAGAACAAGGAGTTTTCTTACCTGGTTCGCCACCCCGGCCCGGCTCCCGGATTTTTTGAGTGGGCCCTTGAAAAAAAACTTAAAGTAATCGGTGTTGATTGCGCCTGTGCCGAACACCCGATGAATACCAACATCCGTTATATGCATGACCGTGAATTTCAGAAAGCTGAAGCAAAGCTGAAAAAAACCCATGGTAAGACCTGGGATGAAATGTTCCCGGTAGATGAGTATTATGAGCTAAGCCATAAGACTATGCCAAAAGCCGGGTTGCTGCTGGTTGAATCTCTTGGTGGTCAGTTAAATGAACTGAACAACGAGCGGGCCTGGGTTTTTATCGGCGCCCTGCCTTTCTCTGAAGTTGAATCAGCCTGGTCAAGGGTAGCCGCTCTTAAGGCTCCTGAAGGTATGAGCGATGATGACTTCTTTGCTAAGATGAATGATTCCAAGATTTACGACCTTTCTGTACCTTTCAGTGTTCAGACTCCACAGTGGGCAAACTATATTCCCCTGAATGTGGGTTATACCAAGAGGGTTGGTGGTCAGTATTTCGGTCTTGGCCGTAATAATGCCCACTGCAAGTGCAGCTTCCATATTGCCACCCATATGGACGGCGAGCCTCACTTCCATGCTGCCGGCAGAACAATTGGTGATACGCCCCTTGATTTCTGGGTTGGTGAAGGCGCCATTGCTGATATTTCCGAAATGGTCAGCGATACCAGTGTCTATAGTCCCGAAATGATCGAGTCGGTTGTTGATGTTAAAGAGGGCGATATCCTCTTAATCAAAACCGGTTACGGCAAGTACGGCTGGGCAGAGGAAGAGTCAGA
>SLBE01000075.1 GCA_007126465.1 Syntrophomonadaceae bacterium
AAGCGGCGTAACCGCGCTGATCATAAATATGAGCGGCCAGACCGCTTCCTCCAAGGTAGCTGCGGTAACTCTGTTCATCAATTTGTGTTTCATGCTGCTTACCGGAGCTTAGATCTATTTCCAGGATCTTACCGTAAACCCCACCAAGACCATCTGCCACAAGAGGCGCCTCCTTTAATGTTATTTCCGATACTGATCAATATCTATAACCTGGGTCCGGGCCAACATATCACCCAGGCGGTATCCACGATCATGGACCAGCAGCACGATTAGTTCGACAATGCTTAAGCCGGCCAGGGCACTCAGGGCCCAGATCACAACATTACGTACAAAAGACTTTCCTTTATCGCAGGGCATGTTATTATCAAGATTTACAACCATCAGGCCGCAGATTTTTTTACCCCAGCTCTGCCCGGCGCCAAACCCATCGCGCAGCAGGTAGTAGAAAAGGCTCCAGGCCAGGCCCAGCAGAACAATCAGCACCATAACGATAACAGCAATTACGTTAGGACCGGCCGGGGAAGTCCCGCCTGGCTGTCCCGTAACCTGGGTATAAGTAACAAATGGAATTACAGCCAGGGGTATCAGGATCATCAGGGGCAGGCCCGCGATAATACTGTCTATGATATAAGCAATAATTCTCATACCAGTATTTGACTTGGGATACTGGTAACCTTCTCCCGCAGGCTGTGGTGCAGAGGGCGGCGGGGGCACCGGTGGGGACGGAGAAACACTGTCCCGCGGTGGTGACGGCGGAGGACCCTGTCCATAACTGACCGGAGTTGGCGGACCTTCGTCTTTTTCCTGCTCGCCGATGCCGGGCGGGAATTTTTCATCCTGGTAACCGGTCATGGAAGGCGAGGGTACAGGGGGAACCGGCGGCGCTGTTTCCAGGTCAGATTTGCAGTGTTTACACCTGATCGCTCCGACTAAAATTTCTTCAGCACAAAAGGGGCAATTTTTATATTTTCTTTCTTGATCTGCCATACAGGCACCTCCACTTTTCTACAGATAACAGTTAAACTTGCTGAAATTACTTTTCGCCGAGGGGCAGTTCATTTCCTGCTACTTCTATTCAAGGTGGTCGGTCCGGTTATAATAGGCCACCTTGAACCGCCCACTTTCCCTGCGAATCAGGCTAATCGAAGCATTTGCAACTTTCAAATCCCAAAAGCCTGCTGTATCCATACCGAGGACATTGAAAAGCAGGGCCCTGATCGAACCGCCATGGCTGACAGCGGCAATGCTCTGACCGTCATTTGCCTGCTGTTCAAGGTGCTCGAGGAAGCTTTTCATCCTGGCACAGACCTGATCGAGGGTCTCTCCATCAGGAGCAGATCGATTGAATGGGTCGTCCAACCAGCTCCTGATTTCACAGCCCCACTGCTGCTCAATTTCATCAAAGGTCATGCCTTCCCAGCGTCCAAAATTAATTTCCCGCAGCAGGGGTGTAACTTCAGGCTTAAGACCGGTGGGATTTCCGATTACCCGGGCAGTATGGAAAGCCCGACTCAGGTCACTGCAGTAAAGACCACTCAGATTTTGCCTGCCCAGGAAATGAGCCGTCTTCTCTGCCTGGCGGATCCCGGCCTGGGATAAAGGCGATTCACTCCAGCCCTGGTAACGCCGCTCTATATTTGATTCCGTTTCACCATGGCGGACCAGGTACAGATCCATTTTTATTTTGCTCCCTTCGAATCCGAACTGACATTGCTATCATCCTTGTTGCTGACTTTAGCGTCTTCAAATGTAGCCATTTCCAGGGTGACACGGGCGGCCGCCTCAATTAAGTGCATCCCTAAAACTGCACCTGTTCCTTCACCCAGCCGCATGCCCATATTCAGGTAAGGCTTAAGGTTTAGATAGTCCATGAGCAGGGCATGGCCCGATTCTGCCGAAAGATGCGAGGGCACCAGGTAATGCCAGACCTGCGGGCAGAATTTAACTGCGGCAAGTGCAGCGGTGCTGGAAATAAAACCGTCAATTACAACCGGTATACCTTTGCGGGCTGCGCCTAGTATCAGTCCGGTCAGGGCGGCTATTTCCAGACCGCCTACCAGGTGCAGAACTGCCAGCGGATCGGCAGGATCAGGCTGGTGCAGCTCCAGTGCTTTTGTTACCACTTCCTGTTTATGAAGCAGCTTTTCATCATCCAGGCCTGTTCCCCGCCCGACAACCAGCGAGGCTTCGTAACCGGTCAGGGCTGCCATCACAGCGCTGCTGGCAGTTGTATTGCCTATACCCATTTCGCCGGTTGCCAGGACCTTAACCCCGTCGGAAGCTGCTTCTTCGGCACATTCAACCCCGGCAGCAATGGCCCGGAGCGCTTCTGCGCGGCTCATCGCCGGTTTGCGGCGGAAGTTATCGGTGCCGGCTTTGATACGCACCCTTTTGACTCCGGGCAGGCTGGTATCAACTTTTACCCCGATATCGGCTACTACTACCTCAACATCGCCCTGGCGGCCCAGCACATTGATTGCCGCCCCGCCCCCGGTAAAGTTAGCTACCATCTGGGCAGTCACCTCGGAAGGATAAGCACTGATTCCCTCTTCGGTCACACCATGATCAGCCGCCATCACCACAACTCTTTTCCTGGTATCAACCGGGAAAAAATCACCGGTAATTCCGCTTAGCTGCACGGCCAGATCTTCCATCCTGCCCAGGCTGCCCTGGGGCTTGGTCAGGATATCCATGCGGGCCCGAGCCCTATCCATCGCTGCCTCATTAAGCGGCTTAATTTCTTCGATTAAGTTATTCAGTTCCTGTTCCATTTTCTGCTCTTCCTTCATAGTAAAAACATCCTCCATTTCATAATTTAAAGTTGTTACACCTCTTTTTTGATGATCCGGCAAACCTGCTCCATGTCTAGATTTTCGCGGACCAGGTCGGCCAGGCGGTCATATTCCTGCTCTTTAAAGTCCTGGTAAGTGCCGGGCAGGGTGCTGTCCTGTTCGGATAAACCCCGGCGGCGGCGCAAACCGTTAAGTAGCTTGTTGGTCCAGGAAAAGTTATCAAAAATGCCATGCATATAGGTACCGAATACGTTTCCTGCTTCGCTAACCGCGCCTTCCCACTGTTCCAAGGTTTTTAAATATACAGGATGTTTAACCCCGTGATAATCTGTCCGGCCCATGTGGATTTCATAACCGATTAAAGGTTCTTCATCCCCCATGGCAGAAAAATAGCCATCATCACGGTGGCGCCAGAAGGCTTCCACCTGCCGGGTAGATTTTTCCGCTGCCATCACGGTATCAAGAGGCAGCAGGTCAAACCCACCTACTTCCGGCACGGTGCTTTCCACCCCATCCGGGTCAAGCACTCTGCGCCCCAGCATCTGAAATCCGCCACAGATTCCAATCAGCAGGCCCCCGGAAGCAGCATAACTGCGAATTGGTTCCTCCCAGCCGCTCTTTTTCAGGTGAAGCAAGTCTTCGATCGTATTTTTTGAACCGGGAATAATCAGTAAATCAGGGTTGTTTAACTCCCGTGGTTCGCGGATATAGGTTAAATTTACATCATCATGTAGTTCCAGGGGGTTAAAGTCGGTAAAGTTTGAAATGCGCGGCAGTTGAATAACCTGCACCTTGAGAGCCCGGTCATTGGCACGATTGCTGAACCTGTCGGTTACACTGTCCTCATCATCGAGGTTGAGGTGAATATAGGGGATTACACCGAGCACGGGCTTATTGACCAGGTCTTCGAGCTGGCCGAGTCCGGGCCTTAATACTTCCGGGTCGCCGCGAAACTTATTTATAATCAGGCCCTTGACCAGGTCCCTTTCCTCAGGCAGCAAGAGCTCGACCGTCCCGTAAAGCGAGGCAAAAACGCCGCCCCGGTCAATATCTCCGGCCAGCAGCACAGGAGCCTGCAGACGGCGGGCCAGGCCCATATTAACCAGGTCCTTATCGCGCAGGTTAATCTCGGCCGGACTGCCGGCACCCTCGATCACTATAACATCATGTTCAGCTGAAAGAGTTGCAAAGGCCCGATCAATCACCGGAAACAGCTCTTCCTTCCACTGCATGTAATCCATTGCTTTCATATTACCCACAGCTTTGCCCATAACAATGACCTGCGAACCCTGGTCGGACGTAGGTTTTAGCAAAACCGGGTTCATCTCCACCTGCGGAGCCAGGCCGGCCGCTTCAGCCTGGGATACCTGGGCCCGGCCCATTTCCAAGCCATCCGCCGTAACAAAAGAATTAAGGGCCATGTTCTGGGATTTAAATGGTGCCGCTTTAAAACCGTCCTGCTTCAAAATACGGCAAAGCGCTGCACAGAGCACACTTTTACCGACAGAAGAGGCAGTTCCCTGCACCATGATCGTTCCTTTCATTTACCTTCCACCTCCACTATCAAGAACGCTGCCACCTTGATTGCCGCTATCCATCCAGGCTTTAATCTCCCGCAGCAGACGCTGGTTTTCCGGGTGCCTGCGCACGGCAATCCTAAAGTAACGCCGGTCTAATTTGTTAAAGTTATCAGCCCGCCTGACCAGCACCCCACGCCGGGCCAGGAAATCCTGGAACCTATTAATATCAAAAGCAGGATCGAGGCCTTTTAGCAGCAGATAGTTGGCAGCGCCTTCAAAAACTTCAAAAGCGCCGGTCGCTTTTAATTCACCGGCTAAATAAAGCCTTTCCTTTTCAATCAGGGCCAGGCTTTCTTCCAGGTAGCCGTCGGCTGCCAGGCAAAAAAGTCCCGCTTCCTGGGCCAGGTAGTTTACCCGCCAGGGGTCGCCCCATCCGGTTATTTTACCAATCTTGTCCATCGGCCCAAGGGCGCAGCCGAGGCGCAGACCGGGCAGACCCCACAACTTGGTCAGGGAGATGGCCAGCCAGAGATTATCTGCCTCCATATCACGCAGGCTTTCTTCAGGCCTGCCGGTCAGGGAAACAAAGCTTTCATCAACCATCACGGCTGTTCCCCGGTGACCCGCCTCACTTACCAGCTCAGCAAGCTTGCTGCGCGGATAGAGAATGCCGGTTGGGTTGTTGGGGTTGCAGAAGACCAGCATGTCGCCATGGCCAAGTTTTCCGGCCAGCCTGGTAAAGTCATCTTCCTCACCGGGCAGCAGGGAATAATACTCTACTGCAGCACCGGCCAATTTCGCCGCCCGCTCGTATTCAGAAAAAGAGGGTGCCGGGATAAAAACCCGCTTTGGCCTGTTCCAGAGCAGGATTAAGTGAATCAGTTCATTGGCCCCGTTTCCGAGCAGCAGCCGTTCAAGTGGAACCTGAAGAAATTCAGCCAGACCGGACCTTAGCTCACGGGCCTGCGGGGTAGGGTAAGCCACAATATTAGGCAGCAGGCTGCCCAGGTGCTCAAGCAGTCCGGGCGGTGGGCCAAGGGGGTTAATATTACTGCTGAAATCGACCATTTCTTCCTTGCTGTAACCCCATTTTTGGGCAGCCCGGGCCAGGTCACCACCATGGCCTCCCGTTTCATCGTTATAGTTACCGGACATTTCAGATCACCGCTTTCAATACAATATCAGCCTGATCTTAAAAGTT
Organism: Syntrophomonadaceae bacterium; assembly: GCA_007126465.1. GTDB lineage: Bacteria > Bacillota > Dethiobacteria > DTU022 > DTU022 > T3SED10-7. The sequence continues at coordinate 5,514 of SLBE01000075.1, forward strand.
AAGAACGATATATAATCCAACTAAAAACATCATTTCTCCCACTTCGCTGGCTGCTCCCAAAATGTCGCCGTTAATCCCACCAAGACGACGGGAAGCATAAAAGGCGAGCAGATAAGCCGCCGCCAGGGCCGGAAGAGATCCAACCAGGACAGCTGCCGCATGAAAAGGCTGCCACAGGGCAAAGATGAACAGCAAAGCAACTACTAAAAGAGAGGCCTTCAAAAGAACAGGCCAGCCCAGTCCTCTTAAAAACATATCACCCAGGCCACGATCACGGGCAGGTTTAAAGAAAGCCCCGGCAAAAACTATAGACCACCTGCCGGCCATGGGCATAAATACCAGGGCCAGTGGTAACAGGACAGGGGTAAATTCCAGAAGCAGGGCAAACTTGAGCAGGTAGAGGAAAAACAGGGCTGCTGCCCCCATAACCCCGATTGCGCTGTCATCCATGGCCTTGAAGGCTTTTTCCCGGGTGGTGGTTCCGATCAGGCCATCGGCCGTATCAGCCAGGCCGTCAAAATGCAGGCCGCGGGTTAGAAAGAAGCTTAAGACCAGGGCAATTACCGCCGTCGGACCAACCGGTAGGGTGTTAAGCAGCAGCCAGGCAGCAGCAGCAAGAACCAGGCCAATTGTCGTGCCGGCCAGGGGAAAACAGACGGCAGAATCGGAAAGTTCCCTGCCATCGGGGCCGAAACGGACAAAAGGCAGCGGGATAATGGTTAAAAATGAAAGGGCACGCAGGTAATTGTTCAAAAGAGCTTAGCCTCCAAGGTTCGGATCCAGTATGTCATGAACAGCAATGTAAACAGGGCCAAAAGGGAAGTGGTCCGGAAAAGAGTCAGTCCCCTGTCAATATCGCTGCCCATGGCAGCTTCGCCTAATTCATTGATCCGGGGCCGTTCGATCACGTCCCCTTGAAAATGATCACGCCCGCCAAAACCAACCCCGAGAACTCCGGCAGCAGCAGCCATCGGCCAGGCACTGTTCGGACTCTGGTGCTTGTTGCGGTCTGCCGATAATACTTTCAGGCCCCGCTGCCACTTTCCATGCAGCAGACCGGCCAGGATAATATAAAAAGCCGTTAAGCGGGCCGGGATAAAGCTGAGGACATCGTCGGTTTTTGCGGCAAAAAAGCCGATATCTTTTAACTCCTCCGTTTTATAGCCGAGCATTGAGTCCAGGGTATTAACCGTTTTATAGAAAACTGCCGCTGCCGGACCGCCGATTGCGGTATAAAAAAGCGGTGCCACCAGGCCGTCGGCACTGTTTTCAAAAAGGCTTTCCAGGGCTGCCCTGGATACCCCGTTTTCATCAAGCTCTGCGGTATCCCGGCTGACCAGCAGGGCCACCGCGCCCCGAGCCCCGGGAATATCTTTCTTAGCAAGTTTTTTTTCAACCGCCAGAACATGGCTGCGCAGATCCCCCCCGGCCAGGGTGGTAAAGATAATATAAACTTCGACTATAAACCCTGCTGCCGGGTGCAGGCCGTAGGCAAGCCTGATCAGTATTATAACCACCGCAACCGAACCCAATCCGGCTACAAGCAGGATCAACGCCCCGCCAACTTTCAAGCCGGCCGGTGTTTTGAAGATCCTGCGGGCTACCCCCTCACCGATCTCAATTATTTTACCAAGCAGGCGCACCGGGTGAGGCCAGCTCCGCGGATCTCCAATCAAAAAATCTAAAATATAGGCGGCTGCCAGGGCAGCCAATGTAAAGAAAACTCTTTCCATCTATTTAAACCTCTGGGGAATACCGCACACCACGAACCAGACCTGGTCTGCCGCCGCAGCAACAAACTGGTTGGCACGCCCGGAAAGATCACGGAACGCCCTGGCCACCGGGTAATTTGGCACAACCCCCAAACCGACTTCATTGGTCACGACCAGAATATCGGCCGGACAGTCGACTGCTGCAGCGCTGAATTGCTTTATATACTGATAAGTCCTTTCAACCGCAGCTTCAATAATCTTCTCATCGGCAAAGATATCTTCTCCCTCTCTGACCGCCCCGTGACTGTCAATATCCTTAAGCATCCGGTTGGTAATGAGCAGGGTCAGGCAGTCTATTAAAATTATTGAATCGCTGTCACTTTCCTGCTCAAGCACCAGGTGCGGTTCAAGAGGTTCTTCCACTGTCTTTACATTTTTAGACCGCCGTCCCTGGTGAATGGCAACGCGCTCTCGCATTTCCTCATCTTCAACCCTGGCTGTAGCCAGGTAGGTCATTTTCTTACC
>SLBE01000091.1 GCA_007126465.1 Syntrophomonadaceae bacterium
AACCCGGAACTTTTGTCGAAGGTTTAAATAGGCTGTCAGAATTCATGATTGAACATGGTATTGAAGACAGGGAAGTAAATGTCGAAGAATGGGTAAATCTAGAAGCTCTGCCACTTGATTAGAGAATAATTAAAATAACGCTTTACATGCTTCACAGGAGCTACCCCGTTTAAAAGGGGTAGCTTCTTTTTTGTTTAACATGCAAAAGGTTATATTTCTTCATTATGCAAATCAGGACTGCCTATAGCCGTTTCGCGGAGGATGCCCAGGTTGGAAAGGGTAAAGATGGCCAGGCCGGCCCAAATCAGGCAAAAACTGAGGAAGTGGTAGAGCGAAAAATACTCCCTGAATACTACAACCCCTAAAAAGAGATTAATTGAAGGTGCAATATACTGCAGAAATCCCATCATGGAGAAAGTAGTATTCTCAATACCTTTCGCGTATAGCAGCAGGGGGGTTGATGTAACAGCTCCCGTTCCGGCCAGCAGCAAAACCAGGCCCCATCCTGAGCTGCCCATTGCTCCTGTTCCTGCGACTTCAAGGGATAATAAATAGAAGAGGGCGATCGGCGAAACTATCAATGTTTCCAGGGTCAAGCCGGTAATGGGATGAACCATGATGATTTTTTTGATTAAACCATAGGTGGCAAAGGTCCCGGCCAGGGCCAGGGCAATCCAGGGGAACCTTGCATATTGTAAAGCTACCAGCAGAACTCCGGCTGCCGCCAAAACCAGGGCTGTAATTTGCCATTTGCTCAACTTTTCTTTAAAGACTAAAACACCCAGTAAAACCACGACCAGGGGGTTAATAAAGTAGCCCATGCTGGCTTCAATAACCTGATCGGTGTTTATAGCATAGATATAAACATACCAGTTGAGACTGATAATAATGCCGCACAAAAACATTAAAAGCAGTTTACGCCTGTTTGCAGCAATGGCCACTATAGTTTTCCAGCCACCGGTTATGACAACTATTATAACCATAAAAACAAATGACCAGAATATCCGGTGTCCGAGGACCTGGATATGCGGAACCGTCTCAACCAGTTTCCAGTAGAGCGGAAGCAGACCCCATAACACGTAGGAAGCGGTTCCATATAATACTCCCAGCCTGTTCTGGTCAATGCTGTCAACAGATATTTTCATTTATAATTCTCCATGTATAAAAAGTAACAAACCATACAATAAGTATAGCTTATTACTTCCATCTTAAACTGGCAAGGGATTAATTGAAAAGTTTAAAGCAAGTAAATACTTCTATTCATCGCATTCGGGACATTCGTATGCTTCGCGGTTAGCGGCCCGCCTTCTCTGACGGCGGCAGCGCGGGCATGCCTGGTCACTGCTCAGGGCATAGGGACCACCATGGATGCGCAGGGCCTTCCCTTCAATTATAGCCCTGGTCAACTTTTCCCGGGCAGAAACCAGGATTCGCTGCAGGGTGCTCTGGGCTACACCCATCCTCTCCGCGCATTCGTGCTGTTCCAGTTTCTCGATATCTTTTAAACGCAGCGCTTCCACTTCATCAACGGTCAGCACCACTTCTTCGAGCAGCGGCATGGGGATGCCCGTAGGCTTAAAGTAGGTGTAGCGGGGCATTGAACTTACCCGGCGGGGCTTAAAAGGACGCGGCATTTCTCAAACTCCTCTAAGTTTATTTAATTGGTTGCATTTATTCTAACAAAAAAATAGTTATTAAACAATACCCTTTATGAACAATTCATTATATTCCAAACTTCGCTAATCTTTTCCACCAGCACACCATCTACATAGTCAACCACGGGGATCCCCTCAATCATGGCCTTGACGAAAGCCCGATCAAAAGGTATTTTTCCGGCCAGGGGCACATTTTCCCGCAGGCAGTATTCTTCTATTGTTTTTGATTGCTCTTCTGCCAGATCGTAGCGATTTATGCAAACAGATGCCTCTACTCCAAAGTGCCTGCAAACAGCAAGGATTCTTTCCAGGTCATGAATCCCGGATACTGTTGGCTCGGTTACGATCAAAGCAGCATCCACCCCGGATAAGGCGGCGATAACCGGGCACCCTATTCCCGGGGGACCATCTATAATCAGGTAGTCCTTTTGTTCAGATTCCGCTAGTTGCTCCCCTTTATTACGGATGGTTGTAACCAGCTTGCCCGAATTTTCTTCTGCTATGCCCAGGCGGGCGTGAACCAGGCTGCCATACGGAGTTTGCGAGACAAACCATTTTCCTGAAAGCCTATCATTCATCGTGATTGCACCATGGGGACAGGCATGACTACAAAAGCCGCATCCTTCACAGGCCACCGGATCAATTGCATAATCACCGGATATTGCATCGAACCTGCAGAGCTCCAAACATAACCCGCAGTCCTCACAGCTATCAAGGTTAATTTCGGCAACTTTTGATGCCCAGAATTCATGCGCTTCAAGCCGGACCGGTTTTGTAATCAGGCTTAGATTGGCCGCATCTACATCACCGTCTACAAGAACCGCTTTATCACCGGCAAGAGAAGCAAAGCAGCCGACAAGTGAAGTTTTTCCCGTTCCGCCCTTGCCGCTTATAACTGTAATCTTTTTCACTTTCGGACAGCCCCTTCCCAAACATTAATGATATTGTTATATAATACCTTGAATAGAACTTTCCATTCGGAAAGATGCTTTACAGCGGGCTCACCGCAGGCATAATAACGGGCAGCTTCCAGGTTCCAGGGAATTTTCTGCAGAACAGGCAAATTGTTTTTCGAACAATATGCTTCAACTTCATCATCACCGAGATCAGATCTGTTTATGACTACACCAGCCGAGATACCCAGTTTGGAAACCATTTGATAGGCCAAATCAAGATCATTTAAGCCAAATGGGGTTGGCTCCGTAACTAACAGACAAAAATCACAATCATTTACTGCTGCCACTACCGGGCAGGATGTTCCCGGAGGGGCATCAATAATTGTCAGCGCTTCTGAATTAATCAAATTTTTAACTGCATTAATCAGCGGTGGCGACATGGCTTCACCGGGATTAAGAATACCATGGGCAAATGAAAGGCTGTTTACCATACCGCTTTCAACTATACCAATCGGACGATCATTTTCTGTTATCGCCTTTTCCGGGCAAAGGTAAGCACAGCTGCCACAGCCGTGGCAAAGCTCGGAAAGAATCATGACATTATCTTTTAATACGGCCAGCGCATTAAAAGCACATACCTCGGCACAATATCCACAAAAACTGCATTTGCTCAAATCTATTGAGGGTACCGGTATTCCGACACTTTGCTTGTGGGAAAATTCCGGTTTGAGAAACAGGTGGGCATTTGGCTCTTCAACATCACAATCAAGAAGTTGAACGGGTAAACCTTCTTTTATAAGGGTTAACGCCAAGTTTACCGCGATTGTAGTTTTACCGGTTCCGCCCTTACCGCTGGCTATAGCCAGGTTTAACATTTTTATCTCCTCAATTCCTGTAACCATTAAGTCTCTCAATACAAATTTTTCTGGCTTGGGGGAAAATAGACCCCTCCCGGCCCAACTTTCGTCGTCACAACCAGGAACAGCCAGGCCGGGGAAAAGGGTAAAGTAGTCTAATTTGTAGCGGCTCAGCCTGCTTAATAAAACTAGAGCAAGCGTAAAGTGCAGGCATGGAAATGCCGGTGAAGCGAAGCCTGGAGCGGGCTGGTCGACAGGAAGTCGGCCATCGAGCGAGAGCTCTGGATGAGCTTATCGCGAGGGCAGCCCAGGCAAAAGGTTGAAGCTAAACCGGTGCAGTTCCAGCTTAAACGATCAGCGAGCGCAGTTTTATTTAGCAGGTATAGGCAATAGAATAGAGCTGAGCGTTTGCTTTGCCTGAACAATTACTGCTGCTCCAGTTCTTCAAGCCTTTTTTCCATTTGTTCCAGTTCTGTCCTTAACATTTCTTTTTCTTCTTTCAAGTACGCCTTCTCTTCTTCCGGGCTAACAGCCGCTGGTCCATAGAAGGGGCCGGGCTCAGCCTGCCACATGCGGCGGAAGCCTCTACCGAAGCCTCTGCCCATGCCGCGGCCATATCCTCTCCTAAGCCATCCAGCTCTGCCCCGCCCGGCGCCACAGGGGCCAAAACCGCCACCTGTACCGGGACCCATACCGACAGGACCTGCTCCATCGTAACCTGGCATTAGAAATACCTCCTTTCCTGTTTAGCATTCCATAATCATTTAGAAGTTTCTTTAACTACACCCATGGTTGCCATGAGGGTGCTCGCAGGCGCTTGGGCCTGATTTTAATTCCCCGGATAAATATGCTTCGATAACATCTCTAACCGGACCGGTAACGCCTGTATAAGTTTCTATACTATGGTCATCAAACAATGACTGTGCTCGTGGTCCCATCCCTCCGGCAATGATGCATTTGACGCCTTTTTCTGCAAGATAGCCCGGTAAAAAGCCGGGTTCATGACCGGGATTCTGAATAGTTTGCTCCTCAGCTATGTTGTTTTCTGCTAACTTAAAGAGAGTGTACTCAGGACAGCGGCCAAAGTGCTGCGCTACCATATTATTTTCTGTTGCTACGGCTATAATCATATTAACTTACCTCCTTTATTTACGCATACCTGAATGTGACGATACTGTCGCTTCAGATACCAGTTTTAAACTACCTTCCAGGAATTTCTCCAGGGTATCTTCAACAGTGCCGGTTACGCCGCTATAAACTTTAATATTTGCCGCCCTTAGAGCTTCAACAGCATTGGGACCGACATTGCCAAGGACAACTGCCTCTATATCCCGCCCGGCCAGCAGCTGGGCGGCCTGAGGGCCTGCTCCTCCGGCGGCTTCAGCATTTTCATTACTAAGCGATTCAACTACTCCCTTGTTTTTAGTGTCAACCACCACAAAGAAAGGACATCGTCCAAAGCGCTGATCTACCTCGGCCTTTAACCCTTCACCTTTAGCACAAACTGCCAGTTTCATTATTTTTCACCTCCTGCCTTGTTAGCCTTTCTGCAGCTTTCCATCTCTTAACCTCCATTTAGTAACTACTGGTTTTAATATATTGGGTATATATCTATTATCATTATAAACCTGTTACGGGTATTAATCAATAACATTTATAAAAATTTAACCCATCATGAAAAAGCAAATCAGATCATGTAGAATATGGTATGTAGTTAATAATATAAAAAGGCAGGTGCCTTAATGAAGTACCATTATCTATTCGGACCGGTCCCTTCCCGCCGGTTGGGTCTTTCGCTCGGTGTGGATTTAGTTCCTCACAAAACCTGCACCCTAAACTGCGTTTATTGTGAATGCGGGAAAACTACTAACCTGACAACAGCCCGTGAAGAGTACGTGCCAGTCGGAGATGTAACTGCCGAACTGGATCATTACCTTGCCTCAGAACCCGATCTTGACTATATTACTTTCTCCGGCTCTGGCGAACCCACTTTGCATTCCGGGCTGGGGACTGTTATAGATTATTTAAAAGACAATTATCCTGATTACAAGGTTTGCCTGTTAACCAACGGCACCCTATTTACCGATACGGCTTTGCGGAAAGAAGTTTTAAGGGCAGACCTGATTATTCCCTCGCTCGATGCAGCCTGCAGCGAGGCCTTTAACCAGGTTAACCGTCCCGATGAAGAGCTTAACTGCGATGAAATAATCGAGGGCCTGGTTTCACTACGCCATGAATACAAGGGACTTATGATCATAGAGGTATTAATCATACCGGGTATCAACGACACTTCAGAAGAACTGAAATCACTTAAAGAGACCCTGGAAAAAATCAAGCCCGACCTTATCCAGATCGGGACACTGGACAGGCCGGGCACTGAAGAGTGGGTTGAAGCCGCTCCTGAAGAAAAGCTGCGGGAAATAGCTGATTACCTTGGTAGTGCCGAGTTGATCGGCACTTTTAAACCGGAACATAAGACATCCTCAATAAGAGATTTACAGAATAACCGCATTTTAAACACATTGCGCCGCAGACCCTGCACTGTTTCAGACCTGCAGCAGGCTTTAAGCCTGAGACCGGCGGAAGTTCAAAAATATTTAAACCTGCTCCAGTCAAGAGGGTTAATTGAAACTGAAAAAAAGGAACGGGGCACATTCTTTAAGATAAAAGTAACTGCACAGCCAACTGAAGAGAACTGAAGCAAGCATAAAGTGCAGGCATGGAAATAAAACAGAAAGCGGCGGGAAAACTTTTCAAACCCGCCGCCTCTTTATTAGCTTAGCCATTTAAAGCCGCAATTATTTCTTTGCAAAATGCCGGCAAATCGGCCGGAGTACGCGAGGTAATGACATTGCCGTCGCGAACTACTTCCCGGTCAACATAGTCAGCCCCGGCATTGACCAGGTCATCCTTGATAGAGAAAAACGAGGTTACTTTCTTCCCTTTAACCGCACCCACTGAAGCAAGCATCCAGGGGCCATGACAAATTGAAGCAATGATTTTGCCCTGATCATAAGCCTGCTGCAGCAAATCGACCATAGCTTTTGAGCGGCGCATATGGTCCGGTGAATATCCACCCGGGATAATCACTGCATCATAATCCCCGGCTTTTGCATCTGCAGCAGCCAGATCTGCCTTAGCCGGATATCCGTGCTTGCTCTGATAAACCTTTACTTCAGGTGCTATTACAGTTACTTCCGCCCCGGCCTCCAGGAAACGGTAATAGGGATACCAGAACTCGGGATCTTCATAAATCTGCTCCAGAAATATGGCAATTCTCTTGCCTTCCAAACTCATAATTGAATTCCTCCTTCATTAAATTTACATGCCGAGATCGAACCAGCCAAAACCGACGGCCAGCTCTAACATGGCCATCACCAGGAAAATAAAAAGAGCGGCAACAAAAACAAAACTGAACCAGCCGCGGGGCAACCAGCTTTTCCTGTTTTCAAGCAGCGGCCTGCCACCGGTCTGCCGGTGCAGCAATCGGAAGAGAAAGTAAGCTGCTACAACTGCAACTACCAGCAGCGGAATTAAAGCAAGCATAGCCTGAAAATCCACTTCCGTGGCAGTTTCGTGTTGGCCGGCAATGTAAAGGTAAGTTGCAGCAATAAAGTTATTAGCCATGTGATAGATAATGCCTGCCCAAATAGAACCTGTCTTGATAACCAAAACTGCCATCACAATGCCCAGCATAAAAGTGCTGAAAAGATTAAGAAATGATATGTGAAAGAGGGCAAAGAGAAGTGAGCTGAAAATAATTGCCGGAACGATACCGCGCTCTTCCATTGACGGCATAATTGCCCCACGAAACAAAACTTCTTCACAGATACCGGCGAAAACTGAAAGGACCAGCACGTATCCCAGGTATTGTATAATGGTCTGCGGTGGTTCAATAACAGCAATTGGCTCATACCCAATTTCCATCAACCCGGTTACCAGGCTTGCTGCGACAATCATGTTAATAATCCACATAACGCCGGCCAGGACCAGGATAGTGGGGATAAGCTTAAGCTTTAACGGATAAAGCCTGGCAAACTTAACCTTATCAACACCGTACCGTTTCCAGAACCAGATTGCAGGAAGAAGAATCAAGAAGACCTGGGTAATAATCATCCCGATTTCAAAGTGCATAACCTGGACAAAGGATCCGATTAAAATTAACAGGACAAATATACCCAGGTAGAGGCGCATCGCTGCTCTTAGATCAGGCATAG
>SLBE01000015.1 GCA_007126465.1 Syntrophomonadaceae bacterium
CAAGCAGTTAAAACGTCAGCGCAAAAAAAGAAGACGGGCCAAAAAGAGAAAAAGATTGAAGGGCCGGACCTAATAAGCCGCTTTGCGGCGGAATGATTATAGTCTTAATAAAAATCGAGGAGGTGCTGTTTTGCCTATATACGAATTTTTCTGTTCTGATTGTAATAAAAAATATGAAGAACTCTGCAGCAGTATGCAAAACAGTTTGCCCTGCCCTACCTGTGGTAAAGAAGTGAAAAAAGTAATCTCGCTATTTCGGACAGGTAGCGGTTCTTCTGGTGGTGGAACCGCCTCCTCAAGCTGTGGTGGATGAACTAAAAACAGCTGCAGCAGTTGCTGAGCTAAACTAATACTAAAGCATTGGCAATAAGGGGGCTCTTATGACTAAATATATATTTGTTACCGGCGGGGTGGTGTCATCCCTGGGAAAAGGAATTACAGCTGCATCTCTGGGTTGTCTCCTTAAAAGCAGGGGTTTAAAGTTGACCATCCAGAAATTTGACCCTTACATTAATTATGACCCCGGAACAATGAGCCCATATCAGCATGGTGAAGTATTCGTAACGGAAGACGGCGCAGAAACGGATCTTGATCTGGGACACTACGAACGCTTTATAGATGAGCCGCTGACCCGTGATAACAATGTAACTGCCGGTAAAGTATACTGGTCAGTTATTGAGGCGGAAAGAGAAGGCGACTACGAAGGTAATACTGTCCAGGTTATTCCCCATATAACTGATGAAATAAAAAAGTGTATCACCAGGCTTGATCATTATCGTGATCTGGATGTTGTTATTACTGAGATTGGCGGAACTGTCGGTGATATAGAGAGTCTGCCATTTTTAGAAGCTATTCGTCAACTGCGCTATGAAATTGGCTGGGAAAATGTTCTATTCATCCATGTTACCCTGGTGCCTTATTTGTCAATGTCCGGGGAACTTAAAACCAAGCCTACTCAGCACAGTGTAAAAGAACTTCGCAGTATCGGTATACAGCCGGATATAATTGTCTGTCGTGCCGACCACCCCCTTGATAAAGACTTAAGAAGAAAAATAGCCCTATTCTGTAACATCCAACCCGAAGAAGTGGTGCAAAATTTAGATTCAGATGTCATCTATGAAGTGCCGCTGTTATTACAGGAGCAGAACCTCGATCAGTTAGCCCTGGAAAAACTTAACCTTGATTGCAAACCTGCAGATATGCAAAAGTGGCGCGACCTTGTTTGCCAGGCTGCTGATTGCAAAGAAGAAGTCACCATTGCCCTGGTTGGCAAATATGTATCACTACGTGATGCCTATATCAGCATTAATGAAGCTCTTTTCCACGCAGGTCTTGCTCATAATATAACGATAAATACTATCCTGGTTCCGGCCGAAGTTTTAGAGTCGGGAACTGCCGACAATATGCTTGATGGTGTTGACGGAATTCTTGTTCCCGGGGGTTTTGGCGAACGAGGTATGGAAGGTAAAATAAGAGCTGTTCAGATCGCCAGGGAAAAACAAATTCCTTTCCTGGGGCTTTGCCTGGGGATGCAGTGCGCAGTTATCGAATTTGCACGTAATGTGGCTGGAATCGAGGGTGCTCATAGCACAGAGTTTAATCCTGAGACGCCTGGACCGGTTATCGTATACCTGCCTGGCCAGGAAGAGAATACCAGGATTGGCGGCACTTTGAGGCTGGGTGCTTACCCCTGCACTGTCAGGGAAGGGACTCTTGCTGAAGCTGCTTATGGGGAAAAGGTTGTTCACGAAAGACATCGTCATCGCTACGAGTTTAATAATGAATATATACCTGTTCTGGAGAAAAAGGGAATGGTATTTAGCGGTATTAATGAAGAAGCCGACCTGGTTGAGATGATTGAATTAAAAGATCATCCCTGGTTTGTAGCTGTGCAGTTTCACCCTGAATTCAAGTCACGCCCGACAAGGCCTCATCCATTATTTAAGGGCTTTATCGGTGCTGCCTCAGAGAAGAAAAAAGATCAGGATCTTTAATAATCAAATCTGCCATTTCAGCCATGGTTAACCTTTTTCGCATACTGGTTTTTCGAAGGAACTGAAAGGCCTCTTCTTCACTTACCGAATATAGATTTTGCAACAAACCTTTGGCTTTATCCATGAGTTTTCTTTCGTTAAGTTTTTTCTGAAGGGTTTCAACTTCCTGTTGGAGCTTTTTTTTACGGCCAAATTCACTGCAAACCGCTCCGGCAACAGCTGATAGAACCGGCGCGTCCACAGGCCAGGTTAGCTGAACATAGCGTTCAAGATCTGAGCCGGTAGTATTAATAAAGAGGCAGGCAGCTAAGGCGTCATTTTCTATTATTTCCGCCAGTTCTTCAATATTGCCCGGTGGTAGGGCAGTATCAATTATTACCAGCCAGGGCTGAATAGTCCTTAATTTGCGTAATAAAACAGGGGTGCTATCAGCTGTTCCCGCTGAATAAAAGCCGGTTTCTGCCAGCATAGCGGAAAGTGATTTTTGCAGTCTGCTGTTCGCAGTTCCAATGCAGTAGTCATAGCGATTATTGACCATTAGTGAGCCTTCCTGGATAATTAATTTATGTTATTATACTATGTCTTTAACTAAAAATGGAAGGTTCAAACTGTGACAACCGGTGCCGTACACTTTTTGTCACAGTTTATATGACAAAAAGTGTACGGCACCGGTGTCACAGCGTTAATAGTTGTGGTTTGCTGCTACTAAATGTTTAGAAGCGGGCCAGATACTGTTTAACTTCCCAGTCGTGAACCTGTATCCTGTAATCTAACCATTCTTTCATCCTGCCCTCACGGAAGCGGTCGTAAATGTGTTCGCCCAGAGCTTCCTGGACAACAGCATCCTTATCGAGCTCTTTTATTGCTTCGTACAAAGTACCCGGTAAACTTTCGATTTGATACTTTTCTTTCTCTTCATCTGTCATTGTGTAGATATTTAAATTAACCGGCTCGGGTGGAGTCATTTTATTATGAATGCCATCAAGGCCACAGCGAAGCATGACGGCGAAAGCAAGGTAGGGGTTACATGATGGATCAGGGCTGCGCAGCTCTACCCTTGTCCCGATACCTCTCCTGGCTGGAACCCTTAACAGCGGGCTGCGATTGCGGTGTGACCAGGCAATGTAAACAGGTGCTTCGTAGCCGGGTACCAGTCTCTTGTATGAGTTGACAAGAGGGTTGGTAACTGCAGTATACCCCTTGGCATGGTTAAGCAGCCCACCTATAAAGTAGAGCATTTCCTGGCTCAATTCATCAGGAGCTTCGGCATCGTGGAAAGTGCTTTTGCCATTCTTAAAAAGGGAAAGGTGAGTGTGCATCCCTGAACCGTTAATATTAGCAATCGGTTTTGGCATGAAAGTAGCATAGAGGCCGTGGCGTTGGGCTACGGTCCTGACAACAAAACGGAAAGTGGAAAGGTCGTCGGCAGTGCGCAGGGCATCGCTGTATTTAAAATCAATTTCGTGCTGGCCGGGCGCAACTTCATGGTGAGACGCTTCGATTTCGAGGCCCATTTGCTCTAAACTTAAAACCATATCGCGACGGGCATTCTCACCAAGGTCAGTTGGGGCCAGGTCGAAATAGCCACCCTGGTCGTGGGTATGCAGAGTGGGTGCACCGTTTCCGTCGGTGTGGAACATGAAAAATTCAGCTTCGGGTCCACAGTTCATGGAGTATCCTTCTTTTTCGGCTAGGGCTATCATTCTCCGCAGCTGACTGCGGGGGCATCCTTCAAAGGGCTCCCCTTCAGGTGTATAAACATCACACATTAAGCGAGCTACTCCACCTTCCTGGGGGCGGAAGGGAAATACAGCAAAAGAATCATAATCCGGCCTTAAATACATATCTGATTCTTCAATACGCACGAACCCTTCGATTGATGATCCGTCAAACATTAACTCACCGTCAAGTGCTTTTGGAAGTTGTTCAGTAGTGATTGCCACATTTTTCAGTTGTCCCGAAAGGTCGGTAAATTGCAGACGAATAAACTTCACCTTTGATTCTTTTGCCATCCCCATAATTTCATCTTTCGTCATTCCCATTTAAACCACTCCTATCTATTAATTTATATAATAAGAAACGCCCGCCAGTCAGCTTAATCAAGCTGTACTTGCGGGCGCCGTTGCCCAGAAATCTTATGTTCGTTAGTATATAGACCAATTAAGGCTTTGTCAAGTAAAAATTTAAAATATTATTATTAAGCAATAAACCCGTAATAAAGTGTTATAATAAAAAGGATATTTTTAATACTATAAAGGACATTTAATCCCTCTGTTGAATATCAAAAAAGTGCATTATAATTTAGAAAACAAACTACAACTGGAATCACGACCACAGGAAAAGTGTGGTATTTTTGCTGTTTATAATTATCATAATCCTCGCAATACCGCTAATGTAACTTACCTGGGTCTGCTGGCCCTGCAGCACCGCGGCCAGGAAAGTGCCGGGATGGCTTTTAGTACCCCGACAGGATTGCAGTGTGTAAAAGGAATGGGCATGGTTGCCAGGGTATTCACCCGGGAAATTCTCGAATCAATCCAGGCGGCTTCTATGCTGGGTCACATCCGCTATGCAACAACTGGATCCAGCAGTTCTGCCAATGCTCAACCCCTCCTGGCCAGGTCCTTTGATAAAAAAGGCATTGCCCTGGCGCATAACGGTAACCTGACCAATACCAGGCGCCTGCGTAATCAGCAGCTGAGGGAAGGTCAAATTTTTCATACAACTTCCGATACAGAGATAATTCTAAGTTACCTCTTCCGTTACAGGAAAGAGGGGCTGGCCAGTGCGATAAAGAAGACGATGTCCCATATTAGCGGTGCATATGCCGTGGTTGCAATTAATGAACAAGAGATGGTTGCATTTCGCGATCCAGGCGGGTACAGGCCGCTTGTTATGGGCAAACTTGGAGATGCTGTGATATTCTCTTCCGAAACAGCTGCTTTGGATACTGTTGGTGCTGACTTTGTCAGGGAAATTGAACCGGGGGAAATAGTTTCAGTAAGTTCTGGGGGAATAAAATCTACTTATGCCGGTGAAAATATGGCCGGCCGCTCTCTTTGTATTTTTGAGTATGTTTACTTTGCCAGGCCGGACAGTATAATCGACGGGCATAATGTGCACAGTGTCCGAAAAGCTGTCGGCTCACTACTGGCAGATAGGATTCCTGTGAAGCCAGATATCGTTATCCCTTCTCCTGATTCCGGGGTATCAGCTGCCATGGGTTTGGCTGAGGCTTTAAAACTGCCCCTGGAATGGGCAATTCATCGCAATTCATACCTTGGTCGTACTTTTATCACTCCCAATCAAAAAGATAGGGAGCAGGCAGTCCGATTAAAGTTTAATCCTATTGGAAGCCTGGTGGAGGGCAAAAAAATTGCCATAGTAGATGATTCGCTGGTCAGGGGAACAACGGCCAGGGTTCTTACATCCCTGCTGAAAAATGCCGGGGCGGCCGAAGTCCACTTATGTATAGCTTCTCCGCCTTACAAGAACCCCTGTTATTATGGAATTGATATTCCGGTAGCGGAAGACCTTGCTTTTTCTGATTCAGATTACAGCAAGCTGGCAAAGGAAATCGGTGCAGACAGCCTCACTTTTGCCGAACCCGATGATCTATACCAGGTCCTTGGTAAGAAGCAAAGTGATTATTGTAGTTCATGCTTTTCTAATTCCCGTTAAAAGAATAAAGAGGTGATTAATCATGGATCATTTTTTAAATGAAAATGCCGGCAGCCTGAAAGAAAAAGTAGTTATTTTAGATTTCGGCGGACAGTACAGCATGCTGATTGCCAGGAGAGTCAGGGAGGCAGGGGTATACTGTGAACTTTTACCTTACAATACTTCCTGGGAAGTGATAGAAGAACTTCAGCCGGCTGGAATAATACTTTCCGGCAGCCCGGCCAGCGTTAACCAGGACAATGCACCTGGCTGCGATAAAAGGGTCTTTGATGGTGGTATTCCCATCCTCGGTATTTGTTACGGTATGCACCTTTTGACTAAAGAATTAGGTGGAGATGTTTCCAGGGGCAAACGTTCCGAGTTTGGCCGCACCTCTTTTGAGATAGTTGAGAAAGAACCGCTTTTCAGCGATGAAACATTCCTGGCGCCTGAGTCTTGCTCAGCCTGGATGAGCCATCAGGACGAAGTATCAGCTCTGCCCGAAGGATTTAAAGTGCTGGCCCGCACTGAAAATATGACCCTGGCGGCAATCGGTGATGAAGAGCGGAAAATTTACGGTCTACAGTTTCACCCGGAAGTATTTCATACCCCCGGCGGTAGCGATGTTTTGAGGAAGTTTCTTTTTAACGTTTGTAATTGCGAAAAAACCTGGACTCCCCGCAGCTTTGTAGATGATGCTGTTTCTAAAATCAGGGAAGTCGTAGGGGAAAAAGATAAAGTGGTTTGTGCCTTAAGCGGTGGAGTCGATTCTTCGGTAGTAGCATTTCTCCTGGACAAAGCCCTTAAAGACCGGGCAGTGTTTATTTTTGTCGATCACGGCTTACTGCGCCTTGATGAAGCAGAACAGGTGGTTAAGCTTTACAGTGAAAAACTGCAGGGACAGTTTATCCATGTTAATGCTGTTGACAGGTTTTTAGAAGCCCTGGCCGGTGTTACCGACCCGGAGGAAAAAAGGCGGATTATCGGTGCCGAATTTATTAAGGTGTTTAAGGAAAAAGCGCTCTCGATGGGGGATATTACTTACCTGGCCCAGGGTACTATATATCCCGATGTAATTGAAAGTGGGACTGTAAACGGCGCTGCCGTAATTAAGTCTCATCACAATGTCGGAGGCCTTCCGGAAGAGCTCGGTTTTGACCTGATCGAGCCGCTGCGGGAGCTCTTTAAAGATGAAGTGCGCCTGGTCGGGGCAGAGCTAGGTTTACCCGACAACATATTAAAACGGCAGCCATTTCCCGGCCCGGGTCTGGCAGTGCGGATTATTGGAGATATAACGGCAGAAAAGTTATTCCTGTTACAGAAAGCAGATTACATCTTCAGGGAAGAACTTGACAAAGCAGAGTTAAATGAGGATATGTGGCAGTATTTTGCCGTGCTTACCGATGTGCAGGTAGTCGGTGTTAAAGGTGATGACCGTCATTACGGTCCGGTTATAGCGTTACGCGCTGTAGTTTCGGAGGATGCCATGACTGCAGACTGGGCCAGGCTGCCCTATGACCTGCTTGACCGGACATCCCTGCGCATTACAGGAGAGATTCCTGACGTAGCCAGGGTGGTATACGATATTACTTCGAAGCCTCCCGGTACAATCGAATGGGAGTAACTTTAAACTCTTTATAGAAGATGTGCTGTTGACTGATTGGCCCAACCTACTTAAGAAAACTGAAGTGAGCGTAAAGTGCAGGCATGAAAATGCCGGCGAAGCAAAACCTGGAACGGGCTGGTCGACAGGAGGTCGGCCACTGAGCGAGAGCTCCGGATGAGCTTATCGCGAGGGCAGCCCAAGTGTAAGGTTGAAGTTGAACCGCTGCAGTTTCAGCCTAAACGATTAGCGGGTGTAGTTTTCTTAAGCAGGTTGGGCAGCTGATAAAGTGTTTAAATTTCCCGACACATATTAATAAAATACTGGTG